>CALKYK010000246.1 GCA_938003715.1 uncultured Gammaproteobacteria bacterium | reverse complement strand
ACGTTCGTACCGAACCGCTCGGGGACGCGACGATCGTCAGCATCAACCCGTCGAAGAAATCCCGCGACGAGGTGATCGCCGAGTATGGGCGCCTGCTCGAGAGACTTTCGGCGGCCGGCGCGGCACGCGTCGTGATGGCCGAACCGCCCGAGTTCGGTGCAAAGGAATCGCTGCCCGGCTGGGCCGGGATGCTGGCCGGCGAAATGCCCGTCTTCGTGCCGATGGAACATCGCCTGGCCGACATTGCGAAACACACGGGTGTGATGAACCTGCGCCGGGACTCCGACGACGTTCTTCGCCAGACGCGGCTCTGGCACCTGCAGGGCGGCACGATGGTACCGGCGCTGCCGCTCGCTGTTGCGCTGCAGTCCCAGGAGGTCGCCGCCGATCCGCGCGTGGCCTATGCCGACGTTTCGATATTTTTCGCCAACTACGCAGCCGTCGACAGGCTGGCGCCGGAAACGATCCTGAGCGCCGACTTCGACGAAGCGACGCTACGCGGCAGGACGGTCTTTCTCGACGCCGCCCCGGCGCTCGTCGGTGCAGTCGCCGCGCTGCCGTCGGGCCAGTTCGTCACCGCGTCCGAAATCACTGCGCAGCTGTTATCGGACATTCAGCGCGGTGTCACCGTCGTGTCACCTTCGTGGCTATCCGCACTGGAGTGGCTGACGCCCGCGCTGCTCGCGATCATGGCGGCGCTGTTCCTGCCGGAACGAAACCGCCGGGACATCGTTCTCGTAGCGACGATCACCGTGCTGATCGTGATCCTGATCGAGGCACTGTTCCTGCTGATCGGCAAGATGCGTCTCGATCTCGGACGCGCCGTAATCGTGTTCCTCGGTGCCGCCGTCATGAGCTGGTGGCTTGCTGGCGGAGTGTGGAAAGCGTCCGCGAACGCGTTCCAGCGCGGCCGCGATTTCCTTGCGGCAGGACGGCTCGAACCTGCGTTCGCCGAGTTCCGCCGCTGCGAACCCAGCGAAACGGTGGCGGCAGCAATGTACAAACTGTCGCTTGCGTTCGAGGAACAGGCAAAGCCGGAACGCGCCGAAGCCGTGATCGACTGGATGAAGCGCACCCAGGGAACGATGTCGGCCGAAAACAAGTTTTCGCTCGGCGGCAAGAAAGGCAGGCCGGAACGCCTTGGTCGCTACATCATCGAACGCAAGATCGGGCGTGGCGCGATGGGTGCCGTCTACCTCGCCCGCGACCCGCGCATCAACCGCGCCGTGGCGTTGAAGGTCATTCCGATCGAAAAGGAATTCGAGGACGAAGAACTGAAAGAAGCGCGGGAACGATTTTTTCGCGAGGCGGAGTCGGCAGGCCGGCTGACGCACCCGAACATCATCACGGTATTCGACGCAGGTGAGGACAAACACCTTGCCTACATCGCGATGGAGTATCTGCAGGGGATCTCGCTTACGGAATTCACCGATCCGAAACGGCTGCTGGCGCCGAACAAGGCGCTGGAGCTGTGCGCACGCGTCGCCGATGCTCTCGACTACGCGCATAACCAGGGCGTGATCCATCGCGATATCAAGCCGGCGAACCTGCTTTACAGCCTGCGCCAGGACCTGCTCAAGATCAGCGACTTCGGTGTGGCACGGCTGACCGACAACAACCGTACCAAGACCGGCATCGTGCTCGGCACGCCGATGTACATGTCGCCCGAGCAGCTGAACGCCGAGAACCTGACCGGCCACTCGGACTTGTTCTCTCTAGGTGTTACGCTATATGAGTTGCTTGTGGGCGAAGTGCCGTTCAATGCGTCGAACATTGCCGTGCTGATGACAAAAATCACGTCCGACGAACCGGCACCCGTATCCAACCGTCGCCCCGGCATCCCGCCGAGTGTCGATACCGTCCTGTTCAAGGCGCTGGCGAAGCGCCCGCATGACCGCTTTGCGAACGGCGCCGAAATGGCGATCGCGCTTCGCAACTGCGCCAAGTATGCCGCGTGAGGCCGGGCCGCCATGACTAAGCAAAAGAGCCTGCGCGGAAAGATCAAGATTGCCGAGTTGACTGATACCGGCAAGGTGCGCGAGCACAACGAGGATGCGATCGGCTCGGACCCGGACCTCGGCCTGATGGTACTGGCCGACGGCATGGGCGGGTACAACGCCGGCGAGGTCGCGAGCGGAATCGCCGTGCAGACGATTTCCGAGCTGGCCGCCGCAGGGGCGGCGCGCGAGGAGCGCAACGACGTCGACCCGACGACGGGACTGATGCGCCAGACGATCGTGCTCCGCGATGCGGTCTCCCGTGCCAACAAGATTATTTTCCAAACTGCTCAGAGTCAGACGCACTGCGAAGGCATGGGCACCACGCTCGTCGCCGCTCTTTTTTACGACGACAAGATATCGATCGCTCACGTTGGCGATTCGCGCGCCTACCGGCTGCGGAACGAGAAGTTCGAGCAGCTGACCATGGATCACTCATTGCTCCAGGAACTGGTCGACCGGGGCTTCTATTCCGAAGAGGAAGCCCAGCGCTCGACGAACCGCAATTACGTCACCCGCGCACTGGGGGTCGAGCCGACCGTGGAGGTCGAGGTTCAGGAGTTCGAAGTCCTGCCGGATGACATTTATCTGCTGTGCTCGGACGGCCTGCCGGACATGGTCGAAGATGAAGATATTCACTTAACTATCAGCACTTTTAATGCTAGCCTTGATGTGGTTGGTCAACAGTTGGTGCAGCTCACCAACGACCATGGAGGACGGGACAACGTGTCCGTTATGCTGGCTCAGGTCCTCGACTCGTTCCCGGCGAAGAAGGGGTTATTCACGAAACTGGCCAGCATGTTCCGTTCATAGGGAGGCAGAGGATCAGGGCTGACACTCTGCAATGAACAGATCTAAACCAAGAGCGATAAAACTGATATGGCACGTTTAATCCTGAGTCTCGACGGTCAGGTACTCGCTGAGTACAACATGTCGAAGGAGCGGTACACGATCGGCCGCCTTCCCGACAATGACGTACGCATCGACAACCCGGCGGTCAGCGGACATCACTCGCTGATCATCAACATACTCAATGACTCCTTTCTCGAAGACCTGAACAGCACCAACGGCACGTACGTCAACGGCAAGCTGATCAAGAAGCATGCACTACAGCACGGCGACGTGATTACGATCGGTCACCACCAGCTGCGGTTTTCCGACCAGCAAACGACCGAATCCGAGCAGGACGAATTCGAAAAGACGAGGGTTATCCCTGCCGGCCAGCAGAATGCGGAACAACTGGCCGCGGCCGAAAAGGCTGCGGAGCAGGCCGCCGTTGCCGACGCCGATGCGGATGGCGGCAAAGCGGCCGAGGAAAGGGTCGACGTGCGCGTCGAGATGCCCGATCCGGAGCCTGCACCGAAACCCGTCGAAACCGTCGAACCGGTTCGGGAACCGGCCGCTCACACCGAGACCGCTGCGGGCATCGATCCGAGCACCGCGCCGAGCGCACTGCCGCTCGCCAAGCTGCAGGTACTGTCCGGGTCATTTGCCGGGCGCGAGCTCGAATTGACCAAGGCGCTAACGACACTGGGGCGTCCGGGCGTGCAGGTCGCGGCGATCACGCGCCGCAAGGAAGGTTATTTCATCGTGCACGTCGAGAGCGGCGACGCCGGCGACTATCCGCTGGTCAACGGCCAGCCGATCGGTGCACAGGCGCGCAAGCTCAATGACAACGACGTCGTGCAACTTGCAGGCGTGAAGATGGGTTTCTTCGTCGCCTGACGTGCGTCGACATTTGTGAAAGAAGCCGGCACTCGATGCCGGCTTTTTTTGTCCCGGCGATCAGTCCACGTAGTGGCGCTCGACGCGCTGGCCGACAGCGCAGGCGAGCGTGTAGGTGATCGTATCCGCATGCATCGCGACTTCCTCGAGCGGCAGCGACGGACCCCAAAGCTCAGCGTCATCTCCCACCCGGTCCTCCGCATCCGGACCGAGATCGACCGCGGTCAGGTCCATCGATACACGTCCGATGACGGGCACGCGCCGCTCGTTGACGACGACCGGCGTGCCGGAAGGCACGTGGCGCGAGTAGCCGTCGCCGTAGCCCGCCGCGATGACGCCGAGCGTCGTATCCCGGTCCGCAGTCCAGGTGCCGCCGTAGCCCACCGCCTCGCCCGCCGGCAGCGGCTTGACGGCAACGAGCGGCGATACGAGACGCATCGCCGGTTCGAGACCGAGCCCCGACGCACGCTGGTCTGCGACCGGCGACAGGCCGTACAGTGCGAGCCCCGGACGCAGCCAGAACGAACCCGGAGCCCTCGTGCGTGCCACGCGTTCGAGGAGGTCGCGCCAGCCGAATACTGCCGGCGAGTTCGCGACGCTGATGGCGCCGTCGAAATCCTCTATGACTTCGAAAAATCGTTCGACCTGGCGCGACGTCGCGTTGCTGTCAGGTCGATCGGCACTGGCGAAGTGCGTCATCAGCCGCAGCTCGCCGACGCGATCCGAATCGGTGAGCTTGCGAATCATGTCGCCTGCGTCGTCGAGTCGAAACCCGAGCCTGTTCATGCCGGAATCGATTTTCATCCAGATCACTGGCCAGCGCATGGCGGACTGTTCCAGCCAAGTGACCTGCTCCGGGTTGTGCACGACGAGCTGCACATCGAGCGACGCAGCCTTATCCGTTTCCACAGCCGAGAACGCCCCGCCCAGCACCACGATTGGCGTGGCGATGTCTGCTTCGCGCAGCCGCGCCGCTTCGCCGATACGCGCGACGGCCAGGCAGTCGACGTCCGCGATTGCGTTTGCGACCTCGCATATGCCGTGGCCGTACGCGTTCGCCTTGACGACCGCCATGAGCGGCGCGCCGGGCAAAAAATTCTTGATAAGTTCCAGGTTGTGTCGGATCGCGCCGAGCCGGATTTCGGCTCGCGGTCCGTCGGTCACTGAAAGACCTCTTCGGCGTAGGTTTCAGGAACCCAGTTCTCGAACTTCGTAAAGCGACCGACGAACGTGAGCGGGAAGTCGCCGATCGGTCCGTTGCGCTGCTTGGCGATGCTGATATCTGCAATGCCCTTGCGCTGCGTGTCCTGTTTGTACACTTCTTCGCGGTAGATGAAGATGATCAGGTCGGCGTCCTGCTCAATCGCGCCGGATTCACGCAGGTCCGACATGACCGGCCGCTTGTCGGTGCGCTGCTCGACGCTGCGATTCAGCTGCGACAGTGCGATGATCGGCAGGCTCAGCTCCTTGGCCAGCGACTTCAGCGAGCGCGAGCTCTCCGAGATTTCGGTGGCGCGATTTTCCGTATTGCCGTGCACCTGCATCAGCTGCAGGTAGTCGACGACGATGAGCCCCAGGTTCGACTCGCGCTTCAGGCGACGTGCCCGCGCACGGATTTCCGTCGGCGACAGCCCCGGCGAGTCGTCGATGAATATCGGCGCATCCGACATGAGCTGCACGGCCGTGTTGATGCGGGACCAGTCCTCGTCGGGGAAGCGCCCGGTGCGCAGATGACTCTGGTCGACCCGACCGAGCGACGAAATCATGCGAAATGCAAGCTGCTGCGACGGCATTTCCATCGAGAAAATCGCGGTCGGCACTTTCGCGCCGATCGCCGCATTTTCGGCGATGTTGACGGCGAACGTCGTCTTGCCCATCGACGGCCGGCCGGCAACGATGATCAGGTCGCCCGGCTGCAGCCCCGCCGTCAGCTTGTCGAATTCATTGAATCCCGACGGGATGCCCGTTATGTCGCCGCCGGACTGGTGCAGAATGTCGATGCGGTCAACCGCTTCCGGCAGGATCTGCTTCAGCGAGCGAAACCCGGCGC
>CALKYK010000245.1 GCA_938003715.1 uncultured Gammaproteobacteria bacterium | reverse complement strand
GCCATGATGTAGGCGCGATGCACCGTGTGCTTCAGTTCGCGTACGTTGCCGGGCCAGGTGTGGCGCTGCAGCGCCTCGAGCGCGTCCGGCGCAAGCTGTTTTTCCGTGCTGTTTTTCACATTCAGTTCGTCGAGGAACCAGTTCGCGAGCAGCTCGATGTCGTCGCCGCGCTCGCGCAGCGGCGGCAGCACGATCGGGAACACGCGCAGTCGAAAATACAGGTCTTCGCGCAGTTGGCCTTCGTCCACCGCTTCGGCCGGATCCCGGTTCGTGGCTGCTACCAGGCGCGCATCGACGTCAATTTCCTCGGCGCCGCCAACGCGCAACACCTTGCCGGTTTCGAGCACGCGCAGTAGCTGCGTTTGCATGTCCACCGGCATTTCCGTGATCTCGTCAAGAAACAGCGTGCCGCCGTTTGCGCGTTCGAACAGGCCGATGTGCCGTGCGCTCGCGCCGGTAAAGCTGCCTTTCTCATGCCCGAACAGCTGGCTCGATACCAGGTCCTTCGTCAATCCGCCGCAGTTGACCGGCACAAACGCACCGCGACGCTTCGACAGTCGGTGGATCGCATCGGCGACGAGCTCCTTCCCGGTGCCGCTCTCTCCCTGGACGAAAACGGTGCTGTCGGTTCCGGCCACCTTCTCGATCTGCTCGTACACGGCACGCATCGCGGCGCTCTCACCCACCAGCAGGCCGAAATGAGCGCGATCGCCGTCCGGCTCGTCCTCGTCATCCGACGTCAGCGCGTTGATGACGCCGAGCAGCTCGCGCGGCTCGACCGGCTTTTGCATGTACGCGACTCCGTCGCCCGCCACATCCCCGATCAGCGACTTGATGCCGCTGTGGCCGGTCACGATGATGATTTTCTCGGGTCGCCGGTCGGCGAAGTCGTCGAACAGGTCGAGCCCGCTGCCGTCCGGCAGCATCAGGTCCAGCAGCACGACCGCAGGCGGCTGCTCGCCCAATGCCTGGCGCGCGGCGGAGACGCCGTTTGCGCAGGTGACGGAGTGCCCCTGGCTGCGCAGGTAGCGCGCCATGCCGGTCGTGAATGCTTCTTCGTCGTCGACGACGAGTACGTGCGCCATGGGGTCTCCGGGAATACGCGGTCGGTGGCGGCGGGGAGGGGGCGGCCGCACGGGATGAATGCTCTCCGGCATCACGGTAGCCTGTCAAGAAAGCGGTCTTCGCCGACAGGTGGACCAGCCGTTTCGATCGAAGTCACGGACAACATCATGCAAATGACGAAACCCGCGCTGACGCGCGTGCAGATCCTGCTCTCCGAACTGCCGGTCATCGCCGCCTGGGCCGCGCTTGCCACCGGCCTCGCGGCGCTGCTCGGCGACGCCACCGGCATCGCCGTGGCGCGGTCTCTTGCGGCCGTGCTGGTGATTTCGCCTTCGAATGCGGCGGGCTTCGTTTGTGCCGGCGTGCTGCTGCTGGTTGCCCGGCGGCGGCAGCCGGTCGCCGATGCCCTCTACTGGCTCCTTGCCGCGGCAGTCGTGGCGCTGGGCATCGTCGAGCTGGTATCCGGGCGCATCGCGAGCGGCATCGTCGCAGGTACCGACATCGGGCTGTCGATGTTCGGTATTGCATTGCTCCTGAATCGGCTGCCCGCCGCCTGGGGGCGCATCGCCGCACGCTCCCTGGCGCTGCTGCTGGCCGTGATTTCCCTGACCGCGATTCTCGGCTACGCGTACGGCGCCCCGGAGCTTTACCGCGAGATTGCCGGCGGTTCCGCGATTCCGTGGATCGTGGCGATCGTTTTCACGCTGATGTCGCTGGCCGTCGTCTGGCTGCGGCCCGATATCGGGTTCCCGGCGCTGCTGACCGAAGATTCCATCCTCGGCGCCCACGTCCGCTCGCTGCTGCCGATGGTCGTCGGGGCGCCGCTGCTCGTCGGGGCAGCGGTCGCCGCGGGCTACGGTACCTGGTACGACGGGGAAATGGCGGTCGTCCTCACGTCGGTCGGTTCGATACTGGCGTCCACCGTGGTCGGCGTGCTGTCTTCGATCAACCTGCGGCATGCCGAAAGTGCGCTCTACATCAAGGATCGTGCGCTGGCCGCGACCAGCAACGGCGTCGTCATCACCGATCACCGAGCGCACGACGAGCCGATCGTCTACGTCAACAACGCCTTCACCGCGATTACGGGCTGGACGCCCGAGGACGCGATTGGCCAGAACTGCCGCTTTCTGAACGAGGGCCTCGACAACGATCCGGACGTGATGCGAGCGATTCGCGGTGCCCTCGCCGGCGATCGCGAGCACGTGGTCGAATTCCAGAACCGCAGGCGAGACGGAAGCCGGTTCTGGAACCGGCTGAGCCTGGCACCGATACGTGGTGCCCGCGGTCGCGCCAGTCACTACGTCGGCGTCATCCACGACTTCACCGAAAAGGTCGAGCGCGAGGCCCGGCTCGAAGAGGCGCTCGCGGCCCTGGAGGCGGCCAACGAGGCCCGTGAGACGTTCGTGCGCCTGATCAGTCACGAACTGCGCACGCCTCTGAATGCCGCACTGACATGGCTGCGACTGATGGAGGTCGACGACAGCGAGGACACCCGGGACACGGGGCTCGCGACGGTTGCCCAGAGCATCGAGTCGCAGTCGCGGCTCATCGACGACCTGGTGGACGCAACGCGTTTCGCGTCGGTCGGCGTCAAGCTCGAAACCGAGCGTGTCGAACTCGCCGCGCTGGTCGAGCAGACCGTCGAGGAGCTGCGGCCAGCGGCGGAGCCGGATCGGCCGCTCCTTTTCGAATGCGAAGATAGCGACGCCGAAGCGCACGTCGATCCGCTCCGCATCCAGCAGATCGTGCGCAACCTGCTCAGCAACGCGATCAAGTTCACTCCGGCCGGCGGCAGGATAAACGTCGGACTCGAAACGACCGATGGCGGATTCGCGCTGACCGTCTCGGACAGCGGCAGGGGTCTGTCGGCCGAGGAGCAGGAAAAGATCTTCGACCTGTTCTGGCGTGCCGACCCGCACGCGCCGGGACTGGGCGTCGGGCTGTCCATCGTTGCGGCGCTCGTGGATGCGCACGGCGGCACGATATCGGTGTCGAGCGACGGCGAAGGGCGGGGCACGACGTTCCGCGTGTTCCTCCCGTTCGACGGCACCACGGACGCGCGTGCGAAGCTCGGCGAGGAAGCGAACGTCGATTCCTGACTCGGCGCGCGAAAATTACATGGACGTGTAATCCTTACCGGGTAACTGCCCGCTGCCGGGAGGGAACCCGCGCCGAGAACGTAGCAGCCACGCGGGTTCCGGCGCCTTGGCACGCGTCTTGCTTTGTACCGGGACAAGACCGTGACCGGCCGCTCTCGCGGCCCGCCACGAAACCATCGTTCCGAGAAAAAAGGAGATCCATCGATGCGCAAACTCCTGCGGAGAACACGATACGGACCTGCACTGGCGCCTCTGCGCCGCGCCCAACAGGGCGGGCCGCGTCACGAGTTACGGAGAA
>CALKYK010000244.1 GCA_938003715.1 uncultured Gammaproteobacteria bacterium | reverse complement strand
GCGATAGCGCTCCGCGTTGTCGTCGAGAAACTGCTGCAGCGTCGCATCGTCCGGGTTCGCGGCATCCGCCTCTGCGGTGACCGAGGCGACCAGCGAACCGACCAGCGCGTTGCGGACCGAGAGGTCTGACTGTGCCATGCCGAGCTCGATGCCGCGCTGCACCAGCAGCTCCTCGTTGACGAGCTGCTCGAGTATCCATTCCGGTTCCGGCGGCGTGCCGTCGCTGCCCGTGGCCCGCCCGAGTTCCCGCTCGAGCACGGTTGCCGTGATGACGGTGTCGTTGATTCTTGCCACCGCTTCATCAGGCAGCGCGTCGGCGTCCGGTGACTGACGCAACATGCCGTAACCGGCGGCAACGAGTCCGGCCAGTGCACCCAAGGCAAGCCAGCGCAAATTAGGTGTTTCCTGCATGCGGTCCTTCCGACAGGCGAGCCTGCTATGCTACCTCGACGAGGTCGGGGCACGCGATTCATGACGGAGTTGAAAGACAGGACGGTGCTCGTCACCGGAGCCACCGGCGGCTTCGGCAGCGAGATGACCCGCCAGTTCCTCGCCGCCGGTTGCCGGCTGGTATTGACCGACCTGTCGCAGGCGGCGCTGGAATCGCTGCGTGATGCACAGGGCGACGACGCCGGTCGCATCGTCGCGCTCATCCCCGCCGACCTCTCGACCGACGCTGGGGCGAGTGAGATACGCCGTGGCTGCGCGGAGGCAGGCATCGTGCCCGACGTGCTCGTCAACAACGCCGGGATCGCGGTCGCAGGCCGCCTCGATCACGTGCCGCAGGAGCGCTGGGAAACGCTGCTCTCCATCAACCTGCTCGCGCCGATGCGCCTGACAAACCTGTTCCTGCCGGCGATGATCGAACGCCGCAGCGGCCACATCGTCAATATCTCGTCACTCGCCGGCTGGGTCGGGTCGCCCGGGCTGACGTCGTACTGCGCGTCGAAGTTCGGGCTGCGCGGCTTTGCGGAGGCGCTGGCGGTCGACGTCGAGGAGTTCGACATCGCCGTGTCGACGGTTTACCCGTTTTTCAGCCGCACGCCGATCCTGGATTCGCCGCAGTTCGGCTACGACGAGAAACGCAAGATACCGGACGACCTGGTGACGGAGCCTGCGGACGTCGTCGCCCGCATCGTCGCGGGAATCAGGCGCAACCGGCGGCACATATTCCCTGACCGGACGGCGCGAATCGTGCACTACCTGGTACGCTTCGCGCCGTGGGCGACGACGCTGATGAACCGGCGCCTGGAGGCGCTGGCGACCAAAGCTGCCTGAGCGACGTCGACCGTGATCAGTTTCCGCGCCCGGCTGATTCGCTTCGTCTCGAAGCAGTATTTCAAACGCATCACGCCCGATCGCGATGTGCACGAACTGCGCGAGCGATGGAATGCGCTGGCGGCGCGCCTGCCCGACCTGCCGGGCATCGACGTTCGCAAGACGTCGATTGCCGGTATCGACTGCGACTGGCTGGTGCCACGCGGCTGCGAGGACGCGCCGATACTCTATTACCTGCACGGCGGTGCCTACCTGATGGGCAGCCCGCTCACGCACCGGCGGCTGCTCAGCGTCATTGCCCGTGAGGCCGGCGTGCGCGCGCTGTTGCCCGACTATCGCCTGAGCCCGGAACACCGCTTTCCGGCGGCGCTCGAGGATTCGCGACGCGTGTACGACGCGCTGGTGGCCGGCGGAGAAAACGCACCGATGGCGATCGGCGGCGATTCTGCCGGCGGCAACCTGGCGGCCGCGACCTTGCTGTCGCTTAGAGACGCCGGCAAGCCGCTGCCGGCCGCGGCCGTACTGCTGTCGCCGTGGCTGGACCTGGCCGCAGGCGGCGAATCGCACCGGTCGATGAACGGCATCGACCCCTGGTTCCGTACCGAGCACATGCCGGCGATCGCGGCGAATTTCTGCGACCCGGACGAGGTCACGAATCCGCTGATTTCGCCGGTCTACGCCAATGCCGATGGTCTGCCGCCGACGCTGATCCAGGTTGGTGAGCGCGAAATCCTGCGTTCCGACTCGGAGCGCTTCGCCGACAGCATTCGCTCTGCCGGCGGCGAAGCGACACTCGAAACCTGGCCCGGCATGTGGCACGTGTTCCAGTTTTTCGTCGGCCGCATGCCGGAAAGCGACCGCGCCATCCGGAACATTGCCGGGTTCCTGGCATCAAAACTCGAAACGCAAGCGGCTGCGACCGAGCGCGCGGCCTGAACAACGTCAATCGGGGGGATCCATGAAAACCATCATCAACATGGCGGCGGTCTGCCTGCTGCTGCCGTTCAATGCGCTGGCGCAGGGATCGATTGCGAAAGGGCTGTTTCAGGCCGACGTCGAGGACGAGGCCAATCGCGAAATCGTCGTCGTCGAAGTCGAGTACCCGGCCGGCGTCGCGTCGGCGAGCCACCGACACAACGCGCACACGGTCGTTTACGTGCTCGAAGGCACGGTGCAGATGCAGGTTGCCGGCGGCGAACTCATGACGCTTGGCGAGGGAGAGATCTTTTACGAGACGCCGGACGACATTCACTCGGTTTCGCGCAACGCAAGCGAAACCGAACCGGCGAAGATCCTCGTGTTCTTTCTGAAGGAACGCGGCGCGCCGGCGAGCGAGCCGGCACCGTAAAAGTCGCGCTCAAAACCCGGAGTTTCGCTGCGAGTCGTCGTACATGCGGGTGAGGAAGGTGCGGATCGCCGGCACCGCTTCCTCTTTTGTCATCAGCTTTTGCTGTTCCAGGATCTTCGCCATGTCGCCGATCGTTCGCCGTCCGTCGATCAGCGACATGATGTAGGAATAAACCTGCGTCGATAGCGCCTGGCTGCGGAACGATGCGGTCAGCGGCACCGGCTCCTTGCCGGTGACGATCCAGTCCGGCAGCGCGCGATGCCTCGACGGCGGGTCCACCGCCTCGTTCTTGGTTGCCGCAAAAGAGAACACGGTTTCGCGGCGCGCGTGCCGGCTCGACGGCGAGCACATGTAGGGAATGTCGTCGTCGTGCACGAACGGTGCCTCGAAACCGGAATTTTCGACGATGGCCGCGGTTTCCTCGGCGCTGAAGCGGCGAGCGCGGACCGGGTGATCGAAGGCGAGAGAGCCGAAGTTCAGCCACGTGCCGCCGTCTTTCAGCAGGCTGTTGATACGCGCGGCCTGGGTCCGCAGGTCCTCGTTGACGATGTCGATGATCCACGGCGTCACGACGGTATCGAACGCCCCGCTGGCAAACGGCGGACGCAGCACGTCGCAAAGGACGAAGTGGAAATCGTCCGGCACAGGCTCCGGCGCCGACAGCTTGCGCAGCACGGCGTAGTCCTCGATCGACTTCGGCGCCAGCGGAAACTCGTACAGCAGCGGCGTGTCGCCGGCCATGACGCTCTTCGCCACCAGCAGCAGCAGCGGATTGAAGTCGACCGCGACGGTGGGTGCCGTCTCGAGTTTCCGATGCACGTCGTAGGCGAGGCGGC
>CALKYK010000243.1 GCA_938003715.1 uncultured Gammaproteobacteria bacterium | reverse complement strand
GAATGGCGGGCCACGAGGGCTCGCTCGACATAGAACTGGCCAAGCGGCAGTGGCGCGAGCTTCGCGACGCGATCGGCGAGCACGCCGAGGTCGTCGAGATGGAACCGGTCGACGGCCTGCCGGACATGGTGTTCACCGCGAACGCCGGCGTCGTATACGGCGACAAGGCGATTGCGAGCCACTTCATGCCGAAAGAGCGACGCGCTGAAGAGCCGCATTTCAAGAACTGGTTTCGCAACAATGGATTCAGGCTCCACGAGCTGGACGACAAGATCGGCTTCGAAGGGGCCGGCGACTGCCTGCGCGACCGCAGCGGGCCCTGGCTGTGGACCGGCTACGGTTTTCGCACCGAGATCGAGGCGCACGCCGAGATCGAGAAGTTTTTCGGGCTGGAGGTGATCTCGATCAAGCTCGTCGATTCGCGCTTCTACCACATTGACACCTGCTTCTGCCCGCTGACCGACGGCCACCTGATGTATCACCCGCCGGCGTTCGACTTCGACTCGCGCATTGCGATCGAAAGCCGCGTTCCGCCGCACAAGCGCATCGTCGTGGATACGATGGATGCAGGAAACTTCGCGTGCAACGCAGTCAACGTCGGCGACATGGTGTTCCTGAACAAGGCGTCGGAGCCGCTCAAGGCGCGCCTGATGCTGGCCGGTTTCAAAGTGGTCGAGGTGGACCTGTCCGAGTTCCTGAAAGCCGGCGGATCGGCGAAGTGCCTGACCCTGAAGCTCACCGAACCGGTCATGGACTGACACGCATTCGGCTACACTTGCCGGGATGGCCGAGCCGCACCAATACCGCATCGCCGCGACAAACCCTGCCGCGCACCTGTTCGAAGTCGGAGTAACCGTCGCCGAACCGGACCCGGCCGGGCAGGCGTTCACGTTCCCGGCCTGGATCCCGGGCAGCTACATGATTCGCGACCTGGCGCGCAACGTGGTCTCCGCGCGCGCGACCTCCGAAGACCGCGATGTCACGCTGGAAAAACTCGACAAGAGCACCTGGCAGGCGGCGCCCTGCGACGCGCCGCTGACACTGACGCTCGAGATCTATGCCGGCGACGAGTCGGTGCGCGGCGCGCACCTCGATACGACGCACGCATTTTTCGACGGCGCGTGCGTGTTTCCGGCGGTGGTCGGCCAGGAAAACGCGGAGTGCCGGCTGCACATCGAGGCGCCGGACAAGCCGCACGGCGGCGAGTGGCGGGTGGCCACCTCGCTGCGGCCGCTGGATGCAGAGCCCTATTCATACGGCAAGTACACCGCAGCCGACTATGCCGAGCTGATCGATCACCCGGTCGAGGCGGGCGACCTGCTGATCGGCGAATTCGACGTGGACGGCATTCCACATGCGATCGCCGTGCGTGGCGACACGCGCTTCGACATGGCCAGGCTGTGCCACGACCTGGCAAAACTGTGCAGCGCCCAGGTCGCGTTCCTGGGCCGGCCGGACAACTTCGATCGCTATCTTTTTCTCCTCGCGGTGCGGGAGAAAGCATACGGCGGTCTCGAGCATCGCTGGTCCTCGAGCCTCACCTGCAGCCGCATGGACCTGCCGCGCAAGGGCGCAACGAAAATCTCCGACAACTACCGGCGCCTGCTCGGGCTTTGCAGCCACGAGTACTTCCATCTGTGGAACGTGAAGCGCATGAAGCCGGCGCGGTTTCATCCGTTCGACCTGCGCGCCGAAACGCACACCGGCCTGCTGTGGGTTTTCGAAGGAATCACCTCGTACTACGACGACGTTTTCCTGGTCCGGTCCGGGCTGATCAACGAGGAGAGCTATCTCGACCTTCTCGCGCGCACGATCACTCGTGTGCTCCGCGCACGCGGCCGCAAGCGGCAGTCCGTCGAAGAGTCGAGCTTCGATGCCTGGACCCGCTTCTACAAGCAGGACGCGAACTCCAGCAACGCGATCGTGAGTTACTACACGAAGGGTGCGCTGATCGCCCTGGCGCTCGACCTGACCTTGCGGCGCGAAACCGATGGCAAGACGACGCTCGACGACGTCATGCGGGAATGCTGGCAGCGTTACGGCGAAAGCGGCGAGGGGATGCCGGAGCGGGGCCTCGAGTCGGTGGCGCAGGAAGTGTCCGGACTGGAGCTCGGCAGCTTTTTCGAGCGCTACGTGCGCGGCACAGTGGATCCGCCGCTGGAACGCCTGCTGCGCGTGGTCGGCGTCGCGATGCACCTGCGCCCGGCAACCGACAGCAGGGATGCGGGCGGCAAGCCGGCGCCGAAGGACTGGGAGCCGCTGCCGTGGCTCGGCGCGACGATGGCCGACAACGGCGCGAGAGACGCGTTCGGCGTCGTGCACAACGACAGCCCGGCGGAACGCGCCGGCCTTTCGCCGGGCGACGAGCCGGTTGCCATCGACGGGCGACGACTGACCGCGTCGAACCTCGACGAGCGGCTGCGCGACTTCAAGCGCGGTGACTCGGTAACGCTCACCGTGTTCCGCGACGACAAGCTGATGGCGCTCAAAGTGCGTCTCGGCAAGCCGCCGGAAGACACCTGCTACCTGACCATCGACGCCGAAGCGGACGCCGCGGCCGAAGAAGAGCGCGGGCGCTGGCTGTCCTCATAGCACTCCTTCAGCACACCGTCACCGCGCCTTCCAACAGCTCGATTTCGAAAGCGGTCTGCATCGGCTGCACCTCGCCGTCAAGATGCGACGGGACGGGCGCATCGGCCTGCAGCGAGAAACGGCGGAGCGGCGCGGCGTGAATTTCCGCCGCGGCGAGGTGCGTGCCGCGAATCAGCTTCGGTAACAGCGCCAGCACGCGCAGCCGCGACACCGGCTCGGCAAAAACCAGGTCGAAGCGGCCGTCGTCGTTACGTGCGCCCGGCGCGATGTGAAACATGCCGCCGACCCATGGGCCGTTGCTGACGTTTGCCAGCGTCACCGCGCCGCTGTAGCGCTGCTCGTCCCAGGTCATCGTGACCCTGGGCGTGATGACGCCGTCCCAGAGTCCCTCGAGCACAGCGACAAGATAAACAAGGTCGCCGATGGGCCAGCGGTACTTGCGCGCGATGCGGTTGACCTTGGCGTCGAAACCGATGCCGGCGCCGTTCGCGAAGTAGCGGTCGTTCATGCGGCCGACGTCGATTCGGCAAAGCGAGTTGCCGCTCCGAATCCTTGCAGCGAGCTCCGTTGCCGCGCGCTCCCAGTCGAGCGGAATGTCGCAGGCTTTCGCGAAGTCGTTGCCGGTACCGACCGGGACCAGGCCGAATGCCGTGTCGGTTCCGGCATGCATGATGCCATTGACCGCTTCGTGCACGCTTCCGTCGCCGCCGGCAACGATGATATTGCCGCCGCCGGCCTGGCAGTGTGCGAGGATGCGCGTCTCCAGGTCGCCGCAGTCTGTCGACAAATTCAGCGCCACGGGAACGCCGTTCTCGCTGAAGAGTTCGACGAGTTTATTGTCGAGACGGCCCGCGCGCCGTCGGCCGGCAGCCGGGTTCAGGAAGAGGGCAATCGATTCCATCGCAATGGCGCCGCGAGCGGAACGGCGCTTTTTGCGGATGCTACAATGCGCCGCCTGGGCGCACCACTTCGTTCGCGATTCATGCTGGAACTCGGCGTCAAATTTCTGCTGGCCTACCTCGTCGGCTCGATCATGGGATCGCTGCTGATGGGCCGTCTTCGCGGAGGCGTCGACATCCGGCAGATGGGCAGCGGCAACGCCGGCGGCACGAACGCGCTGCGCACCCAGGGGTTCCCGTTCGCACTCGGCGTGGTGGTCGTCGACGTCGGCAAGGGCGTGTTCGGCGCCGGCATCGTGCCGGGCCTGGAACTGCCGTTCATACCGGAAAGCCCTGCGGTATCACGCGAATGGTTGACGCTGTGCTGTGCGGCGGCGGCAGTGATCGGCCACGTGTGGCCGGTCTGGCACGATTTCCGCGGCGGCAAGGGCGCGGCAACGTTGATCGGTACGCTGGCCGTACTGGCGCCCGTCCTGCTGATCCCGGTCCTGCTGGTGTGGAGCGCGGTGCTGGTGATCAGCGGCTACGTCGGGCTCTCTACGATGATTGCCGCGATCAGCGCGCCGGCCTATCTCGCCTGGACCCGGCTCCCCGAAGATCAGCCGGTATTCATCTACTGTGTCGTAATGGCGGCCTACATCGTGTTCTGCCATCGCTCGAACATCTCGCGCATGCGCGCTGGCACCGAGTCCCGTAATTCCAAAGTCATGCTGTTTCGCCGCACCGGATGAGCGACGCAATCGCGAGCCGGATTCGTGCGCTGCTGCCGGATGCGCTTGCCGATCGCATCGAATCGTTGGATTACCAGCCGAAAGTCACATCAACGAACGAGCTGCTGCTTGAAGAGGAACCGCCGCAGCGGGACTGCTTTCGTATCGTCCTCGCCGGCGAACAGACGGCCGGTCGCGGCCGGCATGGTCGCCGCTGGGCATCGCCGCGCGGCCGCGGAATTTATCTCTCCGTTTCCTGTCGTCTGCCAGCCGACCGCCGCGACATCGCTTCCCTGACGCTGGCCATCGGCACCGGCATCGCCCGGTTCCTGCGCAGCGAGGGACTGGCGCAGGTCGCCCTCAAGTGGCCGAACGATCTGATCTTCGACGACAGGAAGCTCGGCGGTATCCTGCTCATGACCCGGCCGCTGGATTCGTACGAAATGCACGTCGTCGCCGGCATCGGTATCAATCGCGCAACGCCTGCGGAGAGCGAGCTGGCTTCGATCGCCATCGGGCTCGACGACTGTATGGCGAACGTGCGCGACGACAAGCGGTTCACGGCGACGCTGATTGCATCGGTTCTCGAGTCGATCAATATCTTTTCTGGCCAGGGGCTCGAACCGTTCCTCGCCGACTGGGACGCGGCGGACTGGCTGCGGGGCCGAACGGTTTCGATCGTCAATGCGGGCATTGCGGTTGAAGGCGTTGCCGATGGCATCGACGCCGACGGCGCGCTGCTGCTCGCAACCGCTCGCGGCCGCGAGCGCATCGTTTCCGGCACCGTCCGGCCGCTGGCCGAGCAGGACGGCGCCCGTCCATGAGTGACCGGGCGCTGCTGTTCGACATCGGCAACACGCGCCTGAAATGGGGCGTCTACGACGGCCGGCGACTGGCGAGGACCGGCACGGTGACTCACGATACGCTGCGGCAAACCGGGTTCAGCGCGCTGACGACCCGCCTGCCGCGGCAGGTCGAGCGGGTCCTGGCCTGCAACGTCGCGGGCGCGTCATTCGGTACGCGGCTCACCGGCGTCATTCACATTCACTGCGGGCAGGACGTGCACTACGCACACACCGCGAAGGCGGCGTACGGCATCGTCAATGCCTACCGGCAGCCGCGGCGCATGGGCGTCGACCGCTGGGTGGCGATGATCGGGGCGCGGGCCGAGTCGAAGGCCGCGTTGTGCGTGGTCGATGCCGGCACCGCGGTGACGATCGATGCGCTGGACCGCGACGGGCACCACCTCGGCGGTCAGATACTGCCGGGTCTCGGCATGATGCCCGCATCGCTCGCGACGGGTACGAGCGACATCGGCGCGCCGAAAAAGACCCGCGACCCGTCGGCCGCGATCGAGACGTTCGCCACGACGACCGAAAAGGCCGTGCAGAACGGCGCGCTGAATGCGATCTGCGGGGCCATCGAGCGTTCAGCGCGCATATTGCGCAGCGCAGGGCACCGGCCCCGCGTCGTCTTGACCGGCGGGGATGCGTCACGCATCCTAAAGCAGCTTGACGGCAACGTTCACCACCGACCTCACCTCGTCCTGCAGGGCCTGGCCTTCATGCTGAATGCCGATCCATGAAGAACCTACTGCTGCTACTGATACTTGCGAACATTCTCTACTACCTGTGGGGCAGGTTCGTCGACGAGCCTCGCGAGTCCGGCGTGGTCGTGGTTCGCGAGGCCGAGCTCGGGCCGCGGCTCGAGGTCGCGGATCCGGACGCGGTCGAGCGGCGCGCTCCCGGCGCGGAGCTGTCGGGGGCACAGGCCTCGGAGCTCGCCGCGGTCGTCGGGCAATCCTGCGTGTCGATCGGTCCCTTCAAGAACAGCGCGGATGCGAATGGCGCGCTCGCCGAATACGAAGGCGAGGAAATGCCGGCAAGCGTACGCACCACGCAGGGCCAGGTTTTCATCGGCCACTGGGTGCAGATTCGAAATATCCCGGATCGCGAAACCGGCAACACCATGCTGGAGAAACTTCGCGAGGGCGGGCTGGGCGACGCCTACCTGGTACCGACCGAGGAAGAAGGTCTGAAAATCTCGCTGGGACTGTTCGGCGAGAAAACCCGCGCGGAGCGCATCGAGCTGCAGGCGCGGTCGCTCGACCTGCCGGCCGACATCACGCCACGCATGCGGGACGCGACCGTGTTTTTCGTCGATATCGGCCTGCCGCCGGGGCGCGGCGCCGGCGCGATCATCGAGAAATACGGCGAGGAAAACGTGCTGCTGCGGGACCGCGCGACCTGCCCGCGCGAAAATTGACGCCCGTTTTGCGGGCGAGCCGCTTGTCACCGCGGCGCCAGCGCCCAATAATCGCCCGGTCAATCATCCAAGCGCCGGCATAGCTCAGCTGGTAGAGCAACTGATTTGTAATCAGTAGGTCGCGAGTTCGATTCTTGCTGCCGGCACCAGACAACAAAAAGGGGTCCACCGGGACCCCTTTTTGCTATCGAATTCCAGCGGGTTGGCTTTGTCTGATAGCGCTTGCGCGTTTGCGCATCAGGCTGGCCGTTCCGGTCCCGAACGATGATTCCGCATGCGGTGCAGCTGGCGGCGATTGAAGATGATCACGCCGGCGATGATGCTGATGAGGCCGCAGCCGATGTAGAGCGGCGCATAGATGTGGTGCAGGCCGATATACACGGTGCCGGAAATGAACAGCACGCCACCCACGATGTAGATGTAGGGCAGGCTTTCATAGATCGGAGTGGGTAACCACATGGCGGATCCTTGCGGTGCTGGCAATCCTTGTTACCGGCATCGTCCGCAATCGCCTGCGTCAAAACAGTGTCTGCGATCACAGCTTGTCGAAGCGCCCCTGCAGGCGCCCGACGTAGTGTGATCCGGATCACGTTTTCGGCGGCACCGACCCCGGCCGGTGCTGCTTCAGGAACTCGCCGAGCATCCGGAACTCATCGGCCCGCGCGCTGCCCTTGCGCCATGCGAGACCGATCGTGCGGTAGCTCTTTTCGTCCATCGGATGCAGCCTGACCCGGGTATTCCTCAGGATCGACGAACCGCGGGCCATCTCCGGCAAAAACGTTATCCCCAGGTCCGCATCGACCATCTCCACCAGCGTCAGCAGGCTGCTCGCGGCGAAGCGGCTCACCTGCTCGGTGTTTCGCACCCTGCACGCCGCAATCGCGTGCTCGCGCAGGCAGTGTCCATCCTCCAGCAGCAGGATGCTGTTTGCCTGCAGCCGGTTGAAGCGGTAGTTCTTCGGGTCGACGTAGTCTGAGCCCTGGCGTACGGCCAGGCAGAACCGGTCCTCGAACAGGGCTTCCGTCTCCACGCTGCGCAGGTCGTAGGGCAATGCGAGCAATATCAGGTCGACTTCGCCATCCAGCAGCTTCTCATGAATGCGCTGGGTCTGGTCCTCGGTGAGGAACAGCTTCAGGTCCGGATAAGACCTGCGCAGCTTCGGTAACAGCGGCGGCAGCAGGAACGGGGCGATCGTCGGGATCACGCCGAGTCGCAGCGGGCCGGACAGCGGCTTGCGCCGCTGGCCCGCCACTTCGACCAGCTGGTCGAGGTCGCGCAGTACCAGCCTGGCCTGCGTCGCTACTTCCCGGCCCACCGCGGTGATCGTCACCTGGCGCTTGGTGCGGTCGACCAGCTGCACCTCGAGCGTTGCCTCCAGCTCCTGGATCGCGGTCGAAAACGCGGACTGCGAGACGAAACTGGCCTCGGCGGCCCGGCCGAAATGCTGCTCCTCGCTGAGTGCGACGAAGTAGCGCAGCTGTTTCAGGGTCGGATAGTTCATCTTCTACAAAACCGATTAATTTAAGAGAAAAATTCTGATTTATTTATTAATTGATTTTCCTTACCGTGGCAAGCCTCACAACACCACTGGGGAACGCGATGAAAATCGATATCGGCCTGACGCCTGAACAGCGTCAGGAGATTGCCGCGGGACTGTCGCGCCTGCTGGCGGACAGCTACACGCTGTATCTGAAAACGCACAACTATCACTGGAACGTCACCGGCCCGCAGTTCAACACGCTGCACACGATGTTCGAGGAGCAGTACACGGAGCTTGCGACGGCGGTCGACGAGATTGCCGAGCGCATCCGTGCCTTAGGGATAGTCGCGCCCGGATCCTACGCCGAGTTCTCGAAGCTCACCTCGATCCGCGAATCGGCCGGCGGCGAATCCGCCGACGACATGGTGCGCGAGCTCGTCGAAGGCCAGGAGACGGTCGCCCGTACCGCGCGCGAGGGCTTTCCCGCAGCCGATGACGCGAACGACCAGCCGACCGCAGACCTGCTGACGCAGCGCATGCAGATTCACGAGAAAAACGCCTGGATGCTGCGCAGCATGCTTGCGGCCTGAAACCACACGGATCACAACGGAGTTACATTACATGTTCGAAAACAGAGAGGGACAGCGCGTACCGAACGTCACGTTTCGCACGCGTAAGGATCACGACTGGGTCAACCTGAGCAGCGAGGACATCTTTGCCGGGAAGACGGTCGTCGTATTTTCACTGCCTGGCGCGTTCACGCCGACCTGCTCGTCGGCACACGTGCCGCGCTACAACCAGCTCGCACCGATCTTCCGCAAGCACGGCGTCGACGACATCGTCTGCGTATCGGTCAATGACGCGTTCGTCATGCAGGAGTGGGCGGTCGCGCAGCGCGCGTCGAACGTCACGTTCCTGCCCGACGGCAACGGCGAGTTCACCGACGGCATGGGCATGCTGGTCGGCAAGGAAGACCTGGGCTTCGGCAAGCGCTCGTGGCGCTACTCGATGCTCGTACGCGACGGCGTCGTGGAAAAAATGTTCATCGAGCCGGAAGTGCCGGGCGACCCGTTCGAGGTATCCGATGCGGACACGATGCTCGCCTACTTCGCACCGGAAGCCAGGAAGCCTTTCGACGTGACGGTATTCTCGCGCGGCGGCTGCCCGCACTGTGCGCGGGCCAAAGGCCTGCTGCGCGACGCCGGCATCGAGTTCGAAGCGCTGGAGCTGAATGACGCGTATACCGATCGCACACTGCGCGCCGTTGCTGACGCTTCGTCATTGCCACAGATATTCATCAACGGCGAGAAAATCGGCGGCGCCGACGACCTCGAAACCTGGCTGGCCGCCCAGCGCAAGAAAGCGGCCTGAGCAACACTCCTGAGCTCCTACCCCCGTTCCCCCGACGCTCAGGACCCCACCCCGGCCTTCCCCGGCCGGGGTGTTTTTTTTCCGCAAAGCACATTTGCCGCGCAACGCGGAACCTTCTATTCTGCGGCGCTCCCTTGAAACAATACGAATGGAGACTTTTCAGTGAGTCTTGATATCAAGGACAAGAAACTGCTCCGCACCAAGGCCTTCGTCGACGGCGACTGGATCGACGCCGACGGCGGCGACACCTTCGACGTGAAGAACCCGGCCACCGGCGAGACGATTGCGAAACTGCCGTCCTGCGGCAGTGACGAGACGCGGCGGGCCGTCGAGGCGGCAGGCGATGCGCTCGAGGACTGGGGCAAGAAAAGCGCCAAGGAGCGCTCCGCGATCCTGCGCAAGTGGTACGACCTGATGATGTCGGCGCAGGAAGACCTCGCGCGCATCATGACCGCGGAGCAGGGCAAGCCCCTCGACGAGTCGCGCGGTGAAATTGCCTACGGCGCGAACTACATCCAGTGGTTCGCCGAGGAAGCGAAACGCATCTACGGCGACACGATCCCGGCGCCCGACAACGACAAGCGGCTGGTCGTGATCAAGCAGCCGGTCGGCGTCGTCGCCTGCATCACCCCGTGGAACTTCCCGAACGCGATGCTGGCGCGCAAGATCGCCCCGGCCCTCGCGGCCGGCTGCACCGTCGTGTGCAAACCGGCAAACGCAACGCCGCTTTCCGCGCTCGCCATGATCGAGCTGGCCGGCCGCGCCGGCATCCCGAAAGGCGTCGTCAACATCGTCGTCGGCAAGACGAAGGAAATCGGCGCCGAGCTGACCTCGAATCCGATCGTCCGCAAGCTGACGTTCACCGGATCCACGCCGGTCGGCAAACAGCTCGTCAAGGAATGCGCGGAGACGATGAAGCGCACGTCGATGGAACTCGGCGGCAACGCGCCGTTCATCGTCTTCGACGATGCCGACCTGGATGCCGCAGTGTCCGGTGCGATCGCCAGCAAGTTCCGCAACGCCGGGCAGACCTGCGTCTGCGCGAATCGCATCCTGGTTCAGGACGGCATCTACGACGAGTTCACGGAGCGGCTGATGAAGGCCGTCACCGACCTGAAGGTGGGCAACGGTTTCGACGAGGGCGTCAAGATCGGCCCGCTGATCAACGAGGAGGCGGCAAACGACGTGCTCGAGTTCATCGAGGACGCGGTCGGCAAGGGCGCAAATGTAAAGATCGGCGGTTCGCGCTCCGACCTCGGCGCCTGTTTCGTGCAGCCGACCGTGCTGACCGACGTCTCCGATTCGATGCGCGTTTTCAACGAGGAAATTTTTGGCCCGGTCGCACCGCTGTTTCGTTTCAAGACGGAAGAGGAGGCGATTCGCATGGCGAACGACACGCCGTTTGGCCTCGCGAGCTACTTCTACTCGCGCGACATCGGCCGCGTCTGGCGCGTCGCCGAGGGCCTGGAGTACGGCATCGTCGGCATCAACGAGGGCCTGATCTCGAACGAAATGGCGCCGTTCGGCGGCGTCAAGGAATCCGGCCAGGGTCGCGAAGGCTCGAAGTACGGTCTCGACGACTACCTCGAGATCAAGTACCTCTGCATGGGCGGCATCGAGCGCTGACGGCAGGCGCATGGCCGGCGGAAACGTGGTGCGACTCGGTGTCACGCCGCCTTTCGACTGGCCGGCGCTGATCGGATTTTTCGCGGGCCGCGCGACGCCCGGCGTCGAATCGGTCGACGGAACGCGCTACCGGCGTAGCGTCGTCGTCGATGGCCGGCCTGCAACGCTCGACATCACCTGGCGGGAAAAACCACAGCGGCTCGACGTGCGCCTGCACGGAAATTCGTCGCGAATCGACGATGAGGTTATCGCCCGGGTCAGGCGCATGTTCGACCTGGATGCACCGCTCGACGACATTCATTCCGTGCTGCACCGCGACAAGGCACTGCGCAGCCACCTTCGCCGAAACCCCGGCGTGCGCGTGCCCGGCACGTGGGACGGATTCGAACTCACGATCCGCGCGATCCTGGGCCAGCAGGTTTCCGTCAAGGCCGCGACCACGCTCGCGGGCCGCGTCGCCCGGCGCTACGGTGAATCGATGCCTGGGGCTTCCGGCGATGGCGCTCCGGAGCGGGTGTTTCCGCGCCCCGATCGCCTGTCGCGGGCACGATTCAACGGCATGGGCATCGTTGGTGCGCGCATCGCGTCGATGCGCTAGGTGGCGAAGGCCGTCGAAAACGGCGAGCTCGCGTTCGACGGCACGCAGACCTCGCGGCAGGTGCGCGAAACGCTACAATCGATCAAAGGCATCGGCGACTGGACGGCGCAGTACGTGGCCATGCGCGCGCTCAAGGATGCCGACGCATTCCCGTCGTCGGACCTCGGCCTGGTCAAGGCCGTCGCCTGGCCCGACCGGGTGACGCCGAAAGAACTCGCAGCGCGAAGCGAGCAGTGGCGACCCTGGCGCGCGTACGCGGCGTTGCTCCTATGGGGTTCGCTGCCCGATGCCGGAGGATGATGCAATGCACTACTGTTATCACGAGACCCCCGTTGGTCAGCTGCTCCTCGCCGGGGACGACGAGGGCCTGCGCGTCATCGGCTTTCCGGAAGGGTCGGGGCGCCGCGAGCCGGAGCCCGACTGGATCTTTTCCGAGCGCCCGTTCGCCGATGCAAAGGAGCAGCTCGACGAGTATTTCGCCGGCAAGCGGCAGTCCTTCGACCTGCCGCTGGCACCGACCGGCACCGAGTTTCAGCTCGAGGTGCTGGGCGAGCTGCAGCGTATCCCCTACGGCACGACGACTACCTACGGCGACATCGCGCGCCGCATCGGGCGGCCGAGAGCGGTGCGCGCGGTCGGCGCCGCGAACGGGCGCAACCCGCTGCCGATCGTGATCCCCTGCCACCGGGTCATCGGCGCGAGCGGCGACATGACCGGTTTCGGCGGCGGCATTCCCACCAAGGAGTCGCTCCTCCGGCTCGAGTTCGAACACAGCCGTTTTCCGCACCGCAGCTGAGCCGATATTGTCAGTTTTTCACAACATACCGGCCGCAGGCCGCCCGGAAGCGGCCGTATTTTTGTTGCGTGGTCGTATCATTACCTGAGCGCTTTCAGTACTATAGCGGCCATGACCCGGCGCCTGGCGGGAGACCGATGCCATATCGGGGATGTTGCGGTCAGCACAACCGGGCGGTCGAAGACCAATCTATTGCGGAGAGAAGAGCATGCAATCCGATCTTCATAAAACGTGCGGCAGGACAATCGCTGCCGCGCTCCTGCTGCTGACCGGAGCCGGCGCGAGCTACGCGCAGGACCTCGGCCAGGCGCTGCTGGAGGAAATCATCGTTACGGCGACCAAGCGCGCCGGCGGCATCGAGGTGCAGGACGCTGCGGTTGCGATCAGCGCGTACAACAGCAACCAGCTCGACAAGATGCATATTCGCGATCTCAAGGCGCTCGGCTTCAACGCGCCGAGCGTGCAGCTCGAGGACATCGGTACCACGCGCGGCACGGCGAACTTTTCGATTCGCGGCCTCGGCGTCAACAGCTCGATCCCGTCGATCGACCCGACCGTGGGCCTGTTCGTCGACGGCATGTACTACGGCATCAACGCCGGCGTCGTGTTCGACATCTTCGACCTGGAAAGCGTAGAAGTCCTGCGCGGGCCGCAGGGATTGCTGTTCGGCCGCAACGTGACGGGCGGCGCGGTACTGCTGAACACAAGCCGGCCGACACAGGAGTTTTCGATCAACGCGAAAGCGGCCTACGAGACCGGTGAGAACCGTTACCTGTCCGCCGTCTTTTCCGGCCCGATCAGTGACACGATGGGCTGGAAGCTCGCGGCGTACAACAACGACGACGGCGGCTGGCACACGAACCTCGCCAACGGCAACGACAATTTCGGCAAGGCCGAAACGACGGTCGTTCGCGGTGCGCTCTCGTTCGACAACCAGGACTTCGACGCGATTCTGCGCCTGGAGCACGGCCAGTCCGAAGGCGACGGCCCCGCATCGCAGAACGCCGGCTGCATCTTCCTCGCGGTACCCGGACTGTGTCCGCGCCAGTACAGCTACGAGGAATTTGATTTCGCGGTCGACGAGGAAGGCTTCTACGACAACGAGTGGACGAACGCGATCTTCGAGGTGAACTGGGACGTGAACTTCGGCGAAGGCCAGATCACGAACATTCTCGCCTACCGTCAGTACGAATCCTCGACGATGGGTGACATCGACGGTACGCCCGCATTCATCTTCCACGCGCCGTCGATGCTTGACCAGGACCAGATCTCGAACGAGCTGCGCTACTCAGGAGGCTGGGACCGTTACTACCTGACCACCGGTGTCTACTACTTCACGCAGGAATTCGACTACCTCGAGAACCGGCAGATTCCGCCGGTCGGCTGGGTGCCGCCCGGGCGCACCGGCGGCGGCACGCAGGACCAGACGACCTGGGGCGTTTTCGCGCAGGTGGACGTACAGCTCAGCGAATCGATCGTACTGAACCTGGGCGGGCGGTACACGAGCGAAGAAAAAGACGCGCAAATCGCGACGATTCCGCTCAACCTGTGCACGCTCAGCGGAGGCTGCCCGGCGTACGACTTCACGGATTCGCGAGACTGGAGCAATTTCACGCCGAAAGTCGGCCTGCAGGTCATGCCGGACGACGACACGCAGATTTACGCGTTCTGGACCAAGGGACATCGCTCAGGTGGCTACAACATGCGCCACACGGCAGTGGCCATCCCGAACGCGGCGTTCGACGAGGAAGAGCAGACGTCGCTTGAAGTCGGCTTCAAGAAGGACTTTGCCGGCTGCAAATTCCGCGCCAACGTCTCCGCCTACAGCAACAGCATCGACGACATGCAGCGCGAGCTGAACCTGTCCGACCCGATCGTCGGTGTTGTACAGCTGATTCGCAATACCGCGGATGCGACGATCAAGGGCATCGACGCCGAGTTCACCGCGGTGCTGACCGACAACCTCGTCGTGCGCGCGAACATGGGCTACGTAGACGGCGAGTACAACACGATCCTGTTCGACCTGAACGGCGACGACGTGATTGACGAAGCCGATGCGGCGCTGAAGATCCCGCGCCTCGCGCCGTGGTCCTATGGCGGCCAGGTCGTTTACGAGCGCGAAATGGGCTGGGGCTCGCTGCAGGCACAGGTTTCGGCTTACCGCCGCGACCCGAGCTTCTACACCGACAACAACCTGGGCGAGCTGCGCGAGGCCGACATGGTCGATGCGCGCCTCGGCTGCGCGTTCATGGACGCCGGCGTGCTCTTCTCGATCTTCGGCAAGAACCTGAAAGACCAGGTCACGATCGGTGGCGATACGCAGACGCCGTTCTTCCCCGGCTCGACGTTCTCTCCGCTGAACAAGGGCCGCGTATGGGGTGCCGAGATCCAGTACATCATGCGCTGATCCGGTTTCATTCCAGCAATCGAAACCCCGGCCTCGCGCCGGGGTTTTTTTTACAATCCCTGCATGCTGCTGCGTGCCGATTTCGACCAGCCCGCGCTGGTAACGCCCGACGACGAGGACTGGGTGCACTCGCCGGAGTCAGGCGTCGATCGCCGCATGCTGGATCGCATCGGCGACGAAGTGGCGCGCGCGACCAGCATCGTGCGCTACGCGCCGCAAAGCGCTTTTCCCCGTCACGAACATGCACTCGGCGAGGAGTTCCTGGTGCTCGACGGCATCTTCGCCGACGACGATGGTGACTATCCGCCAGGCACCTACGTTCGCAATCCACCGGGCAGCGGTCACGCACCGCGGAGCGAAAACGGCTGCCTGCTGTTCGTCAAGCTGCGCCAGTTCGACCCGCAGGATCTCGTTCGGATCGTCGTCGATACCAATGCCGAAGCCGACTGGCAGCCGGCCGACGACGGCGACGGGACGAAGCTGCCGCTGCACCGCCATGGTACCGAACTCGTCTTCATGCGCGGGCTTGCCGCAGGCGAAGCCATGCGCGGCAAGGTTCCCGACGGCGGCATGGAGACGCTGGTCGTCCGCGGCGTGCTCGGTTACGCGGGCCAGTCGCTGCCGCCGCAGTCCTGGTTACGACTGCCGGCAGGAGCGAGCTACGAATTCGTCGCGGCGGAAGATGCGCGAATCTGGATAAAGACCGGGCACCTACCTATAAGGGATTAGAGCGTCCGGTTCTGCAACTGGCGCACGGTGCCGGAAGGCTCGACGCCTGGTACCAGGCGGTCGCCGTCGACGCATGCGCCGATCGTGGTCGTCACCGGCAGCACGCCGGCCCAGATCGGGATCGCGTAATCCTCTTTCTCGTCTTCCGGGTGCCCGGACGCAACCTTTGCCGACGCGGACTCGATCGGCATCGCGATGACACCGGTCATTTTCACCTCGCGATCATGTGGCGCTCGCAGCTCGTCCCAGCGACCCGGCATCAGGTGCTCGCTGATCAATCGCATCGCGGCGATTTTTTCGTCGTGATCGTCGACGAGGCGCGGCGCGCCGAACACTGTCACCGAGCGATAGTTCATCGACGAATTGAAGGCCGAACGTGCGAGCACTATGCCGTCCAGCAAGGTCACGTTGACGGCCGCGCGGCCGGTTTCTTCCAGCAGCCGGATGATCCGGGCCTTTCGCGCCCCGTGCAGGTACAGCGTTTCGCCGTCACGGGCGTGAATCATCGGCACCACGACCGGCTCGCCGTCCTGCACGAAGGCCACGTGTGCGAAAAGCGCCGCGTCGAGGATCGCGTGCACGGTATCCCGATCGTAATGCGCCTTGTCGCGCAGCTGTCGGACGCGGTTGGTCGCGTTGACGTCGTACTCCTCGCTCATTCGCTGGCTCCCTCGAAACGCCGGCCCGAGCTTAGCGGTTTGCCGGTCGGACCAGTAGCCCGCCGCGCCCTCGAGCGCCGATTCGGGCGGGAAATCGCACATGGGGCCATATCTTGTTGATTTCTCGCCTTCGGCCACAAGATGTAGTAGGATGCGCCGCGTACCACATCGGTACGCACGGAGATGGGGTGTATTCGGGCGATGCCGGCGTGACAGCCATGCAGGAAGCAGGGATCGGTTTGAGATCGTGTGTTCCCTCTCATCACACGCTCAGCGAGACCGAAGTTCGTTCGCCTGGACAGCACGAGCGTAGGTCGGCCGACAGCTTTCATCGGGCATTGTGGGAAGGACAGGCCGGATTCAGAAGCACAGTGAGGTACGAGCGTTTCCGGTAAGCGTTTTTCTGCCACGCCCTGCTACACCTTCTGCTTGATACGCCGCCCAGTTCCTGGGCGGCTTTTTTCTGTGCAGATCCCACGCCTCAGAAGCGCTCGTTGCCGGGCATGCCCAGGTTGTTGATTCGCGTCCGCCGCAGAATTTTCAGCAGCAGGTTGCGGCAGGCTTTCAGCACCGGGTACAGCAGCGCGGCCGCGCGGCGGGAACGGAACAGGTGATAGGTCAGGCGATTGAAGACGCCCGAGCGCGTGCTCAGAAGTGACAGCATGTGGATCGCGTCGGCGCCGTAGTAGAGCTGGTCGTCAATTGCCAGCACCATGCCCTCGTCGATGTCCAGCCCGGCCGCGGTAATGCGCTGCATGATTTCGCCGGACTCGCGAGCGTCGACCAGGACCAGTCTGCCGACCGACTCGCGGATGCGCGCCAGGTTGCAGTAGTAGTCGCAGGCAGGGCACTGCCGGTCGTAAACCAGGAGAATTTCCCGGTCCGTGCTCATTGCCGCTACTTCTTCAGCGCTTTCGTGATGCCGGTGCCGAGCTTCATCAGTTTCTGCAGCGTCGGCGTCGGTACGCCCTGGATCTTCTCGTACCAGTTGCTCACGGTCTCGACGAACTCCAGCATGTTCGCGATGCGCTGCTTCGTCACCGCGTCGGCGTCCTTCTCCTCCTGCACTTCGCCCGCGACCGTGCGCAGCATCGACAGCGTCGGGTTCAGTTCGCGCTGCTTGCGCTGCTCGATGATGACGCGAAACAGTTCCCAGCAGTCGCTCAGCGACTCGAAGTAGTCGCGCCGGTCGCCGAGCACGTGCGTCATCTTGACCAGGCCGTAGCTCTGCAGCTCGCGGATGCTGGTGCTGACGTTGGAGCGAGCAACCGACAGCATCTCGACGATCTCGTCGGCGCGCAGCGGCCGCGGCGACAGGTAGAGCAGGGCCTGGATCTGAGCGACAGTGCGATTCGTCCCCCAGCGCGTCCCCATCTCGCCCCAGTGCAGCACATACTTTTCGACCGCCGGCGTCATCTGCATGCTCGTTCTCCCGCGCCGGCCCGTCTCGATATGCCCGGCACTTCGGCAATTTCTCTTATTTCAGTCAAGACAGAAATTTACGACGGCAACGCTTGCCGGTCAACTAAAGCGGGTATTCAGGGCCGGCGGCAGAGGACCAGGGCACGCGTCGGAGCCGGCAGGCCCTCGATCGTGCGGGTCTCGTCCCCGGGGTCGAGCGCCTCGGCGAGCGATTCGAACGGCATCCACTCCGTGCTTCGTTGCTCGTCGATCGTCGTCGGGGTGGTGTCGGCGTGGCGGACGTCGACGAAGCCCGTGCCCGACAGCCAGCCGAGCAGTGCCGGCAACGTCGGCAGGTGCCAGACGTTGCGCATCCGGGCGTAGCGCCCGTCGGGTTCGAGGACGTGCAGTCCATCGCCGGGCTGTATCAGCGTTTCCAGCACCAGTTCGCCGCCGGGCTTCAACGTGTCGAAAAGCTCGCGAAGGTGCTCGAGGGGCTCACGTCGGTGATAGAGAACCCCCATCGACAGTGTCGTATCGAATGCCGCGCTGGCCTTCGGGAACTCTTCGAGCCGCAGCGGCAGGACGGCAATCGGCACTGGTCCCGCGAGCTTTGCGATTGCCTCGAACTGTGCGACGTACAGCAGCGTCGGTTCGATACCGACCACGCCGCGCGCGCCGGCACCGAGCAGGCGAAAGGCGTAATAGCCGTTGCCGCAACCGACGTCGAGCACGAGCCGCCCGGCCAGCGGCGAAATCGCGGCCTCGACGCGATCCCACTTCAGGTCTGATCGCCACTCGGCATCGATCTCGATGTCGTACACGCGGAACGGGCCCTTGCGCCACGGTGCAAGCCGCAGCAGCCCCTCACGCACGAGGCTGCGCATTGCGCCGTCCACCCCCGGGTGCCCGATCGTGACCGCGCGAGACGCAAATTCGAGCTGTGGATCCGGCACGACGGGCAGCGACTCCAGGATCTCGCGCCACTCAGCGAGACTCCCGTGCGCCCCCTCCGCGGTTTTTTCCTCGAGCAACGGGCGCAGTACATCAAACCAGTCATCGAGGCCGAAGGTCGCCAGGTCCGACTGCAGGCGGTCGAAATCGAGCACGGTCAGCGGATGGCGACGATGGAGACGAAGTTGAAGTGCTGCAGCCAGACTCCAGCATGGCGAAAGCCCGCGTCATGCAGGCGCTGAAGGTGCGTCGCGACCGACTCCGGCACCAGCACGTTTTCCAGCGCCGAGCGCTTGCGGCTGATCTCGAGTTCGCTGTAGGCATTCGAGCGTTTGAAGTCGAGGTGCAGATCGACCTGAAGTTTCTCGATCGCAGGATCCGGGTCCGCCACCTTCTCCGACAGCACCAGGATGCCGCCACGGCGCATGCCGTCGTGAATGCGTTTGACCAGCGCGGCGCGGTCGCCGACCGGGACGAACTGCAGCGTGTAGTTGAGAAGCACGAGCGAGGCGTCGTCAATCTCGACGTCGCGCACGTCGGACTCCTGTACGGTCATCGGCACCGTGGCCTCGTCGGCCGCCAGCCGCTCGCGACAGCGCGAGACCATCGCCGGCGCCAGGTCGACCGCGACGATGCGGAAGTTCGGCGCCTTCACCCGGTGCCGGACCGCGAACGCCGCATCCCCGAGCGAGCAGCCAAGGTCGTAGCAGGCGCTGTCGGCCTGCGCATAGCGGGCGGCCAGCGCCCCGATTGCTTCGAGCGTCGCCTCGTAGCCTGGAATCGAGCGGCGCAGCATGTCCGGAAACACGTTCGCTACCGCGTCGTCGAAAACGAAGGAGCCCGATTTCGCTTCGCGGCTGGCGTAAATGTCGTCTTTGCTCATCGAGGAGATGCCGCTGTCAGGTACCGGCGCGCATTGTAAATGGGCGCGGTCGGGCGCGGACAGCCCGGGCCGGCTGCCGTACCGTTCGCCGCGCAGCCGAATGCGGCAAGGTCAAGCCGATTCCCGACAGATCGGCACAGGATCGACGCAATTGACGTAACTTGCAGCCAACGACGCCGATCGTCGCGTGCCCTGCGGCGATATGGGAGAATCGCGGCCGGTTCAGGCAGGCCCCACGATGAAAGACCTCGACAAAGCGCGTGATTTGCACGCCGAGCTCGGCATCCCGGCGGACTACGGCGCCGGCGGCAAGCCGCCTTTCTATACGGAGGCGTCAGAGCTCGTCGAAGTCGGGCCGAACCTGGTCGGGCGCATGCAGACCCTGACGCCCGCGACCGCCACTGCCTGGCGCGACATGCAGGCCGCGGCCCTCGCCGACGGCGTTACCCTGCTGATCGTCTCCGGCTTCCGCGACTACGCCTACCAGGCCGGCCTGATTCGCAAGAAACTCGATGCGGGACAGAGCATTGCAGAGATCCTCGAGGTCAACGCCGCCCCCGGCTACAGCCAGCACCACAGCGGCTGTGCCATCGACATCGCGACACCCGGCAGCCGGCCGCTGACCGAGGAATTCGAAACCTCGGTCGCCTTCGGCTGGCTCAGCGACAACGCCGGGCGTTTCGGCTTTTCGATGACCTACCCGCGCGACAACGACCACGGCATCATCTACGAGCCGTGGCACTGGGCGCGAGACGGTGACGTCGACGGCTGATCCGTTGCGCCCGCCGACCTCGGGCATTCCCTGCCCTCATGGCTCGCTCGGCTTGCGCCTCGCTGCGCTTTACTTCGGGCATGAAACACCCTCGGCCGGCGGTCCCGGTCAGCGGAGGACAGCGCGCCGACCTCGGGCATTCCCTGCCCTCATGGCTCGCTCGGCATGCGCCTCGCTGCGCTTTACTGCGGGCATGAAACACCCTCGGCCGGCGGCCCGAAACGACCGACGGACGGCAACCGAGAAACAGTGGCTTAGCTGTTGACAGTCACAGGGGACGATTAGACAATAGCCGGCTTGTGTCCGCGGAGGGGTACTCAAGCGGTCAACGAGGGCAGACTGTAAATCTGCTGGCTATGCCTACGTAGGTTCGAATCCTACCCCCTCCACCAGACTTTGTTACAGACGGTGGACGGTGGTGGCATCTGCCGGGGGAGTATAGCAGGAAGCCCCGGAGGGTCCGGGCGAGACGGTCGCCCGCCCGCGCGACGCAACTCGGCTTCAACCGTTCGGCTGCGACCCGGGCGGTAGCTCTGTAGGGAAGGCACAAGTTGAATTCGAATTCTGGCGGTTCGCGAACGTTGACTGTCGGAATTTCTGCGCGCCCGAAAAGGTGGCAACGGCGATCGAAATAGAAGAGCAGGAAACGGCAGGACGCCGGTGCGAGAACGACAAGGCGGGTGTAGTTCAATGGTAGAACCTCAGCCTTCCAAGCTGATGATGTGGGTTCGATTCCCATCACCCGCTCCAGCTCGGAAGAGGCTGACCGGGGTCTGACCACGGGCTGACGCCCGAACCAGGCCCACATAGCTCAGGGGTAGAGCACTTCCTTGGTAAGGAAGAGGTCCCCGGTTCAAATCCGGGTGTGGGCTCCAGGCACGAAAGATTTTGCAAAACAATCTTTGAGTAAACGACATGTCCAAAGAAAAATTTGAGAGAACAAAGCCGCACGTAAACGTAGGCACGATA
>CALKYK010000242.1 GCA_938003715.1 uncultured Gammaproteobacteria bacterium | reverse complement strand
TCCTCGCCTTCCCAGTACAGGGTCGTCTTGCGGAAGCCGGCCTCCTCGAGCACTTCGCGAATTTCGGGCGCCGACCACAGCCGCCACTCGTAGGTAAATGCCTTCTTGATCTTCGAACCGTCGGGGAACTTGAAGTGAATGTGGCAGCGAATGTAGTTCGTGACCGGGTGAAACTCGGCCTGGTGCCAGATGTAGGTGAACCCGTCGTGCTTGGTCTTTTCCTTCGTCTCCTCCTGCGCCTCCGGGCCGCCGAAAAGGTCGACGAAAAACAGGCCGTCTTCCTTCAGGGCCTCGTAGGCACGGCGGAAGTACGCCCGCAGCGCGTCGCGCGTATCGAATATGAAGTAGCTGAAATTGAATGCGATCAGCAGGTCGACCGGCGGCGTGTCGGCGCTCATCACGTCGCTTTCGACGAGCCGCACCCGGGCCTGGTCGGCGGCAGGCAGCCGCCCGACGCGATGCTTGCGACCCCACTCGAGCACGTCCGGGTCGATGTCGACGCCGATGGCCTGGAAATCTCCGCCCTGCTTCACCCATTCGCAGGAAGCGCTGGCCGTGCCACAGAAGTCCTCGCGCAAAAGCCTCGCCTCGCGCCCGCGAATCTCACGAAACGTCGTTTGCAGGAACTCGACCTCGTGCTCGACGTTCTGCACCGACTGTTCGTAAAGTTCGTGAATATCGGCCTCGTCGGCCATGGTGCGGCGTTGAGCCGCGGCGGTCTTGGCGCTCATGATCTCCGTGTGGACTCCGGTGCTTGAGGGTCAGCGCGCATTGTATCCGTAAGGCCGCGAAACATCATCGCCGCAACCGCAAATAATCGTGTCGCCGCGAGGCGACGAAAAACGGATCAGGCCGCTTCCGGCAGGCGACGCATCGCATCCAGCAAAACGTCGATGCCCGCATCCTGGCGATGCGCGTTTTCACTCAGGTGCCGGCGCCAGGCGCGCGCCCCCGGCTGACCGGCGAAAAGCCCGAGCAGGTGCCTGGTGATGTTCTTCAGCGGCGTCCCGACTGCAAGCTCACGCTCGGTGTACGGCAGCATGCGCTCGATGACTTCCGCCCGACTGCCGGGCAGTCCGCCGGCCGCGACGCCCAGTTCGCGACCGAGTTCGACCAGGAACCACGGACGCTGGTAGGCTTCGCGGCCGATCATGACGCCGTCGACGTGGGTCAGGTGTTCGCGGCAGGCTGCGATCGAGGTGACGCCGCCGTTCAGCACGATCTCGAGATGCGGATATTCCTTCTTGAGCCGGTAAACGTGCTCGTACCTGAGCGGCGGGATGCTGCGATTCTCCTTCGGACTGAGGCCTTCGAGGATCGCGACGCGCGCGTGGACGATGAACGTGCCGCAACCGGCGGCCATTGCGGTTTCGACGAATTCGCGCAGAAACGAATAGTCGTCGCGGTCATCGATGCCGATGCGTGTCTTGATCGTCACCGGCCTGTCGATCGCTTTGCGCATCGCCTCGACACAGGCGGCAACCCGTTCCGGCATCGCCATCAGGCAGGCGCCGAACATGCCGCTCTGTACCCGGTCGCTTGGACACCCGACGTTGATGTTGATCTCGTCGTAGCCGGCATCGGCGCCGCGCCTCGCGGCCTCCGCCATCAGCGCCGGCTCGCTGCCGCCGACCTGCAGCGCAACCGGGTGCTCGTCGGCGTCGAAGCGCAGCAGCGTGTCCGCATCGCCGTGGTGCAATGCCGCCGCGGTGATCATTTCAGTGTACAGGCGCACGTCGGGATTCAGCAGGCGCAGGAAGTAGCGGCAGTGCCGATCGGTCCAGTCCATCATCGGTGCGACCGATACAACCGATTGCCCGTGCGTGGCACCGTGCCTGTCATCGTTCGTCATCGCCGGGAATTGTCCCGTTGCGGCGTCGCGGATTCAATCCACAGCGCGCGTGTCGGTTAAGCTTGACCTCATGGAGGCCAGACTTCGCATAGGCTGCCTGGGCGCCGCGCGAATTGCTCCGCCGGCGCTGGTCCACCCGGCGCGAGTACACGGCGCAGTGCAGCTTTCTGCCGTCGCCGCGCGTGACCCGGCCAGGGCCCGCGAATTTGCGGACCTGCACGGCCTCGCGCAGGTTCGGGACGGCTACGAAGCGCTCGTCGACGATCCCGAGGTCGACATTGTGTACAACCCGCTGCCGATAAACCTGCATGCGGAGTGGACAATCCGCGCGCTGGACGCCGGCAAGCACGTTCTCTGCGAAAAGCCGCTGGCGATGAACGCGGGCGAGGTCGAAGCCATGCTGGAGGCCGCGAAACGGAACGGGCGCCGTCTCATCGAGGCGTTTCACTATCGCTATCATCCGGCGTTCGAAACTTATCTTGCCTGGCTCGGCGCGGAGCGCATCGGTCGCCTGCGCCGCATCGAGGCGCATTTTTGCGCACCGATCGACGACGACGACGGACGCGAGATCCGTCACCTGCCGGAAACGGGCGGCGGCGCGTTCATGGACCTCGGCTGCTACCCGCTGTCCTGGACACTGATGTCGACGGCGGAAGAGCCCGTGTCCGTCGACGCCGAAGCGGAATTGACGCCGCGCGGCGTCGATGAACGCCTGATCGCGACGCTGCGCTTCGCTGACGGATTGGAAGCGACACTCGAGGCGTCGATGGCGATGAGCGAGACCCGCCGCATGGGGCTCAGGGTCGTTGGCGACGACGGCGAGATCCGCTTCGACAATCCGCTCGCGCCGCAGCTCGGCAGCACGCTGACGATCGACTGCGGCGGTGAGACGGAGTCGGCCGCGATCAATCGGGTCAGCACCTATTTCTACCAGCTCGATGCAGTCGTGCGTGCGCTGCAGACAGGCGAGGCGCTGCCGACAGAGGGTAATGCCTTGCTGCGCCAGCAGCGCCTGCTCGACCGAATCTATGCAGCAGCGGGCCTCGCCGGGCTACGCAACAACGCGCAGTAGCAACCGCAACGGAAGGGCACCGTCATTCGCCGGCGCGATGGACGATGCGCCCGTTCATCATCGTCAATACGGCCCGGAGCCGGTCCAGTTCGTCGGCGGACGTTTCGTCCAGGTTTTGGTTCCACAGCACGATGTCGGCGAGCTTCCCGGTCTCGAGCGTTCCGATACGGTGTTCGAGAAACACCTGCCGCGACGCGGTTGCCGTGTAGGCGCGCAGCGTTTCATGCAGCGGAACCGATTCTTCGCTGCCCCAGGGCGTGTCGCCCCAGGTGCCGAGCATCGGCTCGCGGGTCAGTGCCGCCCGGAACGCGTGCCGCGGCGCGTAAGGCGAGACGTCGTAGTCGGAGCTGCCGGCCCAGCGGATACCGCGCTCGCCGAACGTCCTGAGCGGCAGGACCCGGCGACTGCGCTCCGGGCCGAAGTTGGCGACATAGACGTCGCCGATCCACCACAGGAACGCCGGCTGCACTTCCGGGTAGGCCGCGTCATGCATGCGCTGCAGGTGCAGCATCAGTTCAAGCGCGTGCCCGGTCGGCAGGTTGCAGTGAATGATGCTGTGCCGCAGCCCGTACGTCGGCCTGTCCTCGAGAACCTGCGCGTAGGTGTCAAGCGTAAAATCGATCGCGCGATCGCCGATAGCGTGCGTGCCGATGTGAATGCCGGCTTCGTGGAACAGGCGAATCTGCGCCTCGAGCAGCGGCGGGTCGAGATAGGTCAGCCCGGTATTACCGGCATCGAGACCGGTGAAATCCCGGTTCCAGTCGTCGTGCATCCACGCAGTGCGGGCAGTGCCGCTGCCGTCGACGTAGATCTTGACACCACCCGACACGACCAGGGCGGACCCGTCCTGCTGCTGCGGCGCGGTAAACGGCGCGATGCGGTCCCTGAGCGCCACCGCGTCCGGCAACGTATCCGGCGCGCGCCACAACGTGAACACGCGCACGGTCAGGTCGCCATTACGCTCGACCGTCCGGTAGGCGTCGTAATGGGCCTGGTAGATCTCCGGGTCCTTGATCGCCGTGATGCCCTCTGCGCTCAGGTCGCCGACGTAGCGCGTGATCGCCTCGACGTAGTCGTCCGTCGTCGCCGGCGGCAGCACCGCGTTGATCAGGTCCATCGCCTGGTCGGTCAGGATGCCGGTCGGGATGCCATCCGCATCGCGTGCAATGACGCCGCCGTCCGGATCCGGCATGTCCGCGTCGATACCGGCCAGCGACATGGCTCGCGAGTTGGCGACGCCGTAGTGGCCCGACGTGTGCCCCAGCCACACGGGATGATCAGGGGACAGGTCGTCGAGGTCCGCCGCAACGATGTCGCGCTGCTCGGCAAGTTTGGCCGCGTCCCAGCGCCAGCCGGTGATCCAGGTGCCGGGCGGTTCCGCGGCAACCGCGGCCCGCAGCTGTTCGCGCACGTCGTCGATGCGAGTGACGGCGGGATACTCGAGTTCGAGCTGTGCCAGGTTGCTCGATACGGCCCATGCAAAATGATTGTGTGTATCGATGATGCCGGGGGTTACGCTGTTGCCGCCGGCATCGACCAGTTCTGTCTCAGGGCCGGCGAGCCGGCGGACATCATCGCTCGAGCCGATCGCGACGATTTCCCGTCCGTCGACGGCGATCGCCTCGGCAACGGTAGCGGAAGCGTCCATCGTCATGACGTGAGCGTTGTACAGGATGAGTTCGGGCGGCGCTTCACCAGCCGGAGGCGCGCACGCGTTCTGCAGCGCCAGTACAAACAGAGCCACCGCCGCCGTGGGCGACCGATGAGGGGCAGCTTTCGCCCGATTTAGCTTGTCGTTCATACGTCGCGCCGGCTTAACCACTTCAGTGTTCGGCGGCCGCCAGTGCCGCGCCGACAATGCCGGCATTGTTGCGATAACGCGCGACGACGATCGGCGTCTCGACGCTTAAGGATTCGCGGAACCGATCGAAGTGCTTGCACGCTCCGCCGCCAAGGATGAAATGATCGGGCGAATGGGTACGCACGACGTGGCGCAGGAAAAAATCGAAGCGCTTCCCCCATTCCGGCCAGTCGAGCTCCTCCGCCTTGCGCGCCCTGTCACCCGCGTAGTACTCGATCGGCCGGCCATCCTTGCCGAGTATCCGGCCGAGCTCGATATTCGGGACGAGCACGCCGTCGTAAAACACGCCGCTGCCGAGCCCGGTGCCAATCGTGATCATCACCACCATGCCCGACAGGCCACGTCCCGCGCCGAGGCGCATTTCCGCGACGCCGGCGGCGTCGGCATCGTTCAGGACGCTTACCGGGCGGCCGATGGCGTCAGCCAACAGCGCATCCGTCTGTACGCCGCGCCAGGACTGGTCGATGTTGCCGGCGGTCGTCGAGCGGCCGCGAATGACGACGGTCGGGAAACTGACGCCGATCGGGCCGTGACTGTCGAAGCGGCCGGCGATTTCGGCGACGACTTCGGCGACCCGTTCCGGCGTCGAGGGCTGCGGCGTGGCAATGCGTTCGCGATCGCTTTCGAGTTCGCCGGATTCCGTGTCGACGACCGCCCCCTTGATGCCGGAGCCGCCGACGTCGATGCCGAGCACGCTGGCCATGGCGATCGATCCTGAAGGCTCTGCTGTTGCCGGTCAACTTCTGGCCGGCGATGCGCGAAAAACGCGTCAGCGTTGCGGCATCGTCCCCGCGCCTGCCAATCGTACTGACGCAAGCTGGATGGCATCGGTACCGATGACGCGGCCGAAACCGTCGTGCACGGTCCGCGACGGATCATAGTCGGTGTGCACGCGTAACGCTGCGTCGTGCACAACGTCGAGCGCTCGGCGCATCTGCATGCGCGTGAAGCGCCGCACCAGCGCGTCCGGCATCAGGCCACCGAGTTCGACGTCGAATACGGCGATGACAAGCGTTCGGTCCACGTCGAGCTCAATCAGCGTCCACGCGCCGCGGTTCGCGGGCAGATAAACCGACCGCCGCATATCTTTCGCCGCGAGCCCGTCGAGCCTGCCGTCTGCGAGCGCGGCTCGCGCCAACGCCGGGCCGTCCGGCGTCAGCGTCCAGTAGTGCTCCCAGATGGCCCCATTGCTGGATTCGGCCAGAGCGCGGTTTTTCTCGCAGGTGATTACCCAGTGCCGATCGCGAAATGGCCACGGCAGGTCGACGTGCTGATAGCGCACGTAGGACCCGAGCTCGCCGCGTGACAGGAGCGCCCGCGTCAGCCGGTCATCCGCTTCGATCACGCCGCCGAAAAGCGACATCCAGATCAGCAGTCGGGGCACATCGACGACCTGCATGCCGACCACCGCCATCGCATCGACATCAGGCCCGTCGCCCTGACCTGCGAAGCGCGTGACGCCGTCGCCCAGCCGCAGCGCAGCGTGCTGTCTTGACGACACTTCGGGAATGTCGAATTCGGACTGAGCCGCGTAGCGAGCGAGCCAGTCCCCGGGGTCATCGTCGCGCCCGCCGGCGATCAGGAATGCCGGCGCCAGCAGCAGCAGGATGGCGATTGCGCCGCTCCTGCGGCGGCGTGTGACGACGCCGCCGGGGCCCTCTACGCCGGGCTCGAAAAAACTGCAAGCATGCCTCGTGACAGTCTGAAATCTCATGACATTTCAGCGACCTGCCGACTGCGACACACCCATTTAACAGAAATTCCGATCGACGTCACAGTTTTGTCGCGAATCCCTGTACCTGTGCGGGTTCCTGCGTATTCTGAACCAAGTTGGACCAGTAATTTCCGCCGCCGCTGCGCGCGGCGCGGGACACGCCGGTTCGGCTTTCGTACGGGCACAACGGAGCTGAATTATGCCGGATGCACGAAGCGCGCCGCGAATCGACGCGCGTCCGCCGCGCCATCGCGCGACCAACGTGCTGCTGATCGGCCCGTACGACCCGCACGCCGGTGAGTACACCTTTCTCGCCCCGCCGCTCGGCGTCTGGCGCCTCTGCGGCTACCTGAACGATCGCGGCCACTGCGCCGAAGTCTTCGATCCGAACAACTGCGACGGCGATCCCGCTGCCGCGCTGGCAAGGGTTCTGAAAAGCCGCAACTGGGACGTGATCGGTTCGTCCACGACCGGTATGACCCTCCGTTTCGACCTGGAACTCGTCAATGCCGCCGCACGCGGCTGCCCGGACGCACTGCTGGTCGCTGGCGGCATGGAAGCGACCTTCGAACCCGGTCTCGTCGCGCAGCTCGGCGGCTTCGACCTCGTCGTGCTCGGAGAAGGTGAACAGCCGTTGCTGGAAATCGCCGAACGGCTGCAGCGCGGCGAGCCGTTGATGGGCGTTCCCTCCACCGCGGTGCCGCTTAAAGATGGCGGCGCGCACCGCATCCACGGCTACGCACTCGATTACGAATCGTTCCGCGATGCCACGATGCGTACCCCGTACGAGCAGATGCCGTTCGAAAATTACTGGCGCCGCCTCGAACAGGCGTATGCGATCAACGCGCTCAGCGAGAAAGCGGCGCGCGAGGCGAGCCTCGCCGAGATCCGCGCGGTGCGCATCGCAACGCTCAACTACTGTCCGATGGCGTGTACGTTCTGCTCCTCGACCAACTTCCTGCACGAAGTTCAGGGCAAGGTTGCGAAGGTAACGCGGCTCGATGCCGATGACTGCCTCGCGATGATTGATCGTGTACTCGCCGCACAGCCGGGTGTGCGCACGATCATCTGGCAGGACGACATCTTCGTTTTCACGAAAGACAAGCGCATCGAACCGCTTTGCAACGGAATCATCGAGGGCAAACGAAACGGGCGCTTCCCCCCTCACCTGAATTTCATCAGCACGAACCGCATCGACGCGATGAACGGCAAACGCCTCGAGCTGATGAAAGCGGCCGGCTTCCGCGTACTCGGTTTCGGTGTCGAAAGCTTCTCGCGCAACGTCCTTGCCGAATTCAACAAGGCGCAGATCTATCCTCATATCGAGCGCAATCTCGCGGCGGCCACCGACCTCGCATTGAAGCCCTTTCTCTCCCTCATCCTGAGTTCCCCGCGCAGCTCGATCGAGGATATCCACACGACAATCGTCAAGGCGCAGCACTGGC
>CALKYK010000241.1 GCA_938003715.1 uncultured Gammaproteobacteria bacterium | reverse complement strand
CGGCCTGCCGAAGAGTCGAACTGCGTGCCGTCGTCGAGCTTGCCGGTGTAGTGAATCTTGACGGTGTCGCCGGATCTTGCCGTGCTCATGAGTGTCGCTCCTTGGCGTTTCGTGAATGCTCCCGGCAAGCGGCGCCGGGTCGGTTGGAACGGGCCCCGGAACGGGGCCCGAACCGCATTACAACGGGACGATGTTCTCCGCCTGCGGGCCCTTCTGGCCCTGCGTGACGGTGAATTCGACCGGCTGGCCTTCGGCCAGGGTCTTGAATCCGTCGCCCTTGATCGCGCTGAAATGTGCGAATACGTCCGGGCCGGACTCCTGTGAGATAAAGCCGTAACCTTTGGCTTCATTGAACCACTTAACGGTTCCTTTCACGGTAGACATAAATATTGTTTCCTGTTGAAAAGATGTAACGCGAGCCCCGTCACCGGGACCTTTCGAGCCGAAGTGAAGCTATTACCTTATGAAATTCAGGACGAGGTACTACGGAAGAGACTTCGAAATGGAGTGCATAGTGAAAAGCGCACTTGAGGCAGGGCGGAGTATAGGGGCTCGGCGGGCCCAGTCAAGGGACCCCGCCGCAGCGATCCGCGATTTCTGGCGCAATTGGCCCGTTCCCGCTAGCGGCGGACCGAATCTCCGCGGGATCCGGCGGGGCCGGGCGGCTGCGTTGCCAGCTCTGACGCCGCCTTGCGTGCGTAGGCATGGCAATTGACGCCGAACGTGGCCTGCATGGCCGAGTTCAGCTGCTCGACCGAGTCGAATCCCGTTGCCGTGGCGATGCCGGCATAGTCGATGGACACGATGTCGCCGCCGGCGATCAGCTTCGCTGCCCGCCGGGCGCGGCATTCATTGATATAGCGGTTGAACGTCGTTCCGAGTTCTTCTTCCAGCACATGAAACAGGTGCATGACCGAGCAGCCGATTTCGTCGGCGAGAATGGTCACGGTCACGGACGGATCCAGGTACAGGTCGGATTCGGTGGCGAGCACCGCAAGACGTCGCTTGATGCGGACCGAGATGCGGCCGCTCAGGCCCAGCGGACCGATGTTCGAAAGCGCGTGGCGCGATTCCACGTGCTCCGCCGCTTCGATCAGCTCGGCAGCGTCCGGGTCGCAGTACAGGTCGCTGATGGTCATGATCAGGCCGTCGCTTACCGTAAAGATTTCTGCGCCCTGAAACAGCGGATGTTCGCCATCGGTATCGGCCGCATCGAACGCGACGTATCGCAGGATCAGGCCGTTCGGCGTCGCAATGACCGCCTGGTCACGCCGGTACCATCGCGAGTCTTCCGGGATGACGGCCCTGAAGTACTTGCGCAGCTCCTCGCCCGAACAGGATTCACCCCAGAACGCGTCGTAGTAGGACGCCTGGGGATGGATCAGTTCGAGAAGTTCGACAAGGTCTTTGCGGTTCCAGGCGTCGACATAGCGGTCGGCCAGCAACTGTCGATAACGGGTCCTCATAGGGCGGGCCGACAGGTGTCCGGGGCACGGATTTTCAGGCCGCTCAGCCGCCGGCGACAGCGCCGACGATCATGAACGGTTCGTCACCGGCCGCGATCGACGCCGGCAGCGGGCGGTCCGGCGGGTCGTGGGAGATGTCCGCACCACTGGCAAAAAAGCGCACGCGCGGGCGGCGCTTCAGCGTGACGTGCTCGCGTACCGTGCCCTTCAGCATCGGGTAGCGCGCCTCGAGCGCATCGAGTATCGAGTGGGTCGTCACCTCACCGTCGACCTCGACCATCACCTCCCTGTCACAGCCCGCCAGCGTCTGCAGGTGAAACGGCAGCACCACGCGGATCATGACAGCGTTTGTGCCTCCACGGACAGCACGGCCGGCAGGTCGCGCACGATCGGCACCCCGCTGTCGCCGGCATCGTTCGAACCGTAGACCTGGCCGCCGGTCGTGCCGAAATAGATGCCGCAGGGATTGGCCGTATCCACCGCCATCGCATCGCGCAGAATGTTGACGTAGCAGTTTTCCTGCGGCAGCCCTTTCGTCAGCGCCTCCCATTCCTCGCCGCCGGAGCGGCTGCGATAAACGCGCAGCTTGCCGTCGGGCGGGTAGTGCAGCGAGTCGCTCAGGATCGGCACGACGTAAATCGTTTCCGGATCGTGCGCGTGCACCGCGATCGGGAAGCCGAAGTCGCTCGGCAGGTTGCCGCTGACTTCACGCCAGGTGTCGCCGCCGTCGTCGGACCGCATCACGTCCCAGTGCTTTTGCATGAACAGCGTGTTCGGGTTGGCAGGGTGGATTGCGATGCGGTGCACGCAGTGCCCGACCTCGGCGGTCGGGTTCGGGATGAAATCGGAGACCAGGCCGTTGTTGATCGGTTTCCAGTTCACGCCGCCGTCGTCGGACCGGAACGTGCCGGCCGCGGAAATCGCGCAGTAGATCCGATCCTTGTTGGTCGGATCCAGCACGATCGTGTGCAGGCACATGCCGCCGGCACCCGGCGCCCAGTCCGGCCCGGATTCGTGCCCGCGCAGGCCGGCGAGCTCATGCCAGGTCTTCGCGCCGTCGGTGGTCTTGAACAGCGCGGCGTCCTCGACGCCGGCGTAACACGTGTCCGGATCGTCCAGCGAGGGCTCGAGGTGCCATACGCGCGCGAACTCCCACGGGTGCTGGGTGCCGTCGTACCACTGGTGAGTCGTCAGTGGCTTGCCGGTTTCCTCGGACGTGTCGTAGACGAACTTGTTGCTTTCCCCCTGCGGCATGCCGCCCGGCGCTTCTTTTTTCTCCTCACCGTCGGACCCGGGCTGCGACCAGGTTTTGCCGCCGTCGTCGGAGCGCTGGATGATCTGGCCGAACCAGCTCGACGTCTGGGAGGCGTAGATGCGATCGGAGTCCACCGGCGAGCCCTTCATGTGGTAGATCTCCCAGCCGGCGAAATGCGGCCCGTCGACGGACCATTTCCTGCGCTTCGCATCGGATGTGAGAATGAATGCACCTTTGCGGGTGCCGACGAGAATGCGGATGGCGGTCACGGCGCTCTCCGTATTTTTGTTGAGTCCGGCCTGCAGGTTCCCCCATTGT
>CALKYK010000240.1 GCA_938003715.1 uncultured Gammaproteobacteria bacterium | reverse complement strand
ACGTCGTCAGGTACTGCCAGACCGGATGACGGTCGCCCGGTATTCGACAGCCTGCGCCCGGATTTCGTTTGGCCGGCTCCCGCTTAACTCCAGGCACGTGAAATCGGGGTCGAAGCACAGATACTCCGAACTTGTGCTTCGACCCCGTTCATGTAGCTGGCCGAAAACGCATCGCTCAATCCGGATCGTCCATACCAATTGTGAAACGAAAAATACGACGCACTGCATGCAGTGTTCGATAGACAGCGGTAAACGGAAAATCGACGATCCAGTCGACGACATCCAAAATCCGGCTCTTGTGATCTTCCGGCCTGGTTGGATGCAATACGTACGCGGCGAACAATGCGCCAATTGCCATGATCAGAATCGTTACATCGAGCCCGCTGACGATAAGACGAATGACCGAGACATAGCCAACGATCGCCAGCAAGATCGAAGACAGGTAGCGAAATTGAAACAAGGACATACAGTCCGGGCGGTAACCTTCCGCAATGCATGATTGTCGCGCCGACGGCATTGGTTGTGAAGTACCCGAGTGACAACGAATTGAGCCGGTGCCTGTTGCGGGACGGCTTCGTCGTTCTCCCCGGTTTTTGCGACAAGACCCTGACAAACAGCTTACTCGGTGTATCACTACGCTTTGTAGAGGATGTCCGCAAAGCCGTCGGGGACCGCGATATCGGCATCGGCAGCGCGGCGGGATATCGCGAGATCGTGCAGCGATCGCCGAAGCGCTGGGACGTACCGATAACACCCGCCCAGTTCGGCATCAACGATCGCGACATGCCGTGGTGGCCGATCGTTTCGGACGTGCTGGGTGACGACGCGGAATACTCGTTCAGCGGCGTGGTCTGTTCCGAACCTGGCGCGCCAGCGCAGTACTGGCACATCGATTCGCCGCACGAATCGTCCGAGCACCTGCCGCCGCACGCCGTCAACGTCCTCGTCGCGCTGCACGCCGTCACTCGCGAAATGGGGCCGACGGAGTTCTCGCCCGGTTCGCACGTCCTGACCAATCACCTGGCAAACCCGCGTCTCGACCGGGACGCGCTCGTATACCAGCATGCGGCAACGACACCGGAGTCGTTGATAAACGGATCGGGTGAAGGCGCGAAACCTGCCTGCGTGCCCGACCTTGATGCGGGTCACTGCGTCGTATTCGACGACCGGCTGATGCACCGTGGACTGGCGAACCGGTCATCGGATAACCGCTATGTCGGGTACTTCTCGTATCGCAGAAAGGGCTACGTCGGCACCACCCATTTCGAGTCGCGGCGGTCCGTATTCGACGCCCGCGACTGATAAGCCGCTTTACTGGTAGCTGACCGCGCCATGCTCGCGCACCCAGCGCCGGATATCGGCGGCGCCCATCGCCCCCGCCTGGCGGGCAACTTCCTCTCCGTAGCGAAACAGCGCCAGCGTCGGGATGCTGCGGATATTGAAACGCGCGGCCGTTTCCGGCGCCGCGTCGGTATCGAGCTTTGCCAGCCGGAACTCGGGCTCCAGTTCCTCGGCCGCCTCCTCGTAGGCCGGCGCCATCATGCGGCAGGGCCCGCACCAGGGCGCCCAGAAGTCGACGACCACGGGGATGTCGCTCTTGCCTATGTGCTTCTGGAACGTGTCGTCCGTCAATGCGACCGGCCGCCCTTCGAACAGGCTTTCGCTGCATTTCCCGCAGGTTGGCCGGTCCGCCAGCCGTGCGGCGGGCAGGCGATTCACCGCATTGCAGTGCGGGCATACGACGTGTCGGGTCTGGCTCATTGAAGTATCGTCATCCGGCGAGGCTCGTTGCCGGGAGCTTGTACCGATCGCGCGAAATTCAAGTGCTGCCGCGCCGCGTATAATCCGGCCCAAAAAGGGGGAAGCGATGCGTTTGATTGCCGTTTTGTGCTGCGTGCTGGCCGCGGGCCTGACTCGGGCCGCCAGCCACGACGACCTTGTCGAACTGTTTCACGACTGGCGGGCGTTCGAACAACCGCCGTTGCTCGGCGGTGCACCGGACTACACCGCGGTAACGTTCGAGCGCCGCCACTCCGAGTTCGAACGGCTTCGGGACCGGCTGCACGGCATGGACATCGAAGACTGGTCGGTGCCCGAGCAGGTCGACTGGCACCTGGTGCGCGCCGAGATGAACGGCTACGACTTCAACCACCGGATCCTCAAACCCTGGGTGCGCGATCCTGCGTTCTACGACACGGTGTGGATGAACCGCAGCGATGTGCCGGCGCACGAGGGCCCGACCAACCACGCCGTGGTCGAGGTCTGGACCTACGAGTTTCCCCTGTCGTCCGCGGAAGAAGCGAGACTTGTGCGTGAGCTCGGCGCAATCCCGCCGCTGATGAAACAGGCGCAAACGAACCTGACCGGCAACGCCCGCGATTTGTGGGTGACCGGGATCCGCGACATCCAGTCGCAGCTGACGGAACTCGACCGCGTCGCTGAACTGGCGGGTGGCGGCGCGTCCGGCGAACTGCAAAATGCGATTGCGGAGGCGAAGTCCGCCACGCTGGAGCTGGCCAGGTTCCTGGAGCGCGAAGCGCCGTCGAAAACCGGCCCGTCGGGGATCGGCAGGGACAACTACACCTGGTACCAGCAAAACGTGCACCTGGTGCCACTCACCTGGGAAGACGAAGTGCGGCTGCTCAAGCGCGAACTGGACCGTGCCTGGTCGTCGCTGAAGCTCGAGGAACAGCGCAATCGTGACCTGCCGCCCCTGGTTGCCGCGTCGAACCCGGAGGAATACCAGGCGATGGCCGAAGAAGCGGTCGATCGCATCATCGACTTCTTCGAGCAAAAGGAGATCCTGACCGTCACTCCTTATATGAAGCCCGCGATTGCCGCGCACATGGGCCGGTTCCGCCCCGTCGAGGAGCGCAACTTCTTTTCCATCGCCTCGCATTACGATCCCGCGCCGCTGTTCACGCACTTCTATCACTGGATGGAGCTGGCACGCATGGATCTCGAGCCGCACCCGAGCCCGGTGCGCCAGGGCGCCTTGCTCTACAACATCTTCGACAGCCGCAACGAAGGTACCGCCACGGGTGTCGAGGAAATGTTCATGCACGCAGGCCTCTACGACGACCGGCCGCGGTCCCGTGAACTGGTGTGGATCATGCTGGCGCAGCGAGCGGCGCGCGGACTCGGTTCTTTGTATGCCCACGCCAACGAGATGACGATGGCAGAAGCCGGGCAGGTGCACCAGGACTGGACGCCGCGCGGCTGGATGAAGACCGAGGAAGACCTGCTGATCTTCGAACAGCACCTGTACCTGCGGCAGCCCGGCTATGGCACCAGCTACATCACCGGCAAATACCTGCTGGAGCGCACGCTCGCAGATTTCGCCAAACAGAAAGAGGAACGCGGCGAGGAATTCCGCATGAAGGACTTCTTCGACACGCTGAACCGTATCGACAGCATTCCTATTGCGCTGGCACGCTGGGAGATGACGGGCCTCGATGACGAGATCAGGATGATGACTGGTGACAACTGAATGAGTATCGTCTGGTTCACTCTGGTCGCCATCGGCCTGTACCTTTTTTCCGACTGGATCCTCGATCGCTTCGAGGTCGCTGCCGGAAAGCGATTCGAACACCGGACGCTGATTTTTTTCGCCATCCTCCTGTCGCTGGCGCTCGCGAGTTTCTCGTTAATTCAACGCTATACGGGTAATCCCTGATACAAGCAGCATCCCCGCTTGGCTAGCGTAATCCTGACCCGGTTTGCGCGACCATCTTCTGTCGGTCGCAATTTGGGGAGGCGCTGGGATGACTGATAACGAACGAACCGGAAGCGATTCCTCGCCGGTCGATGAACCCATTCCGCTGATGCAGCGAGTGCTGGATAACCCTTTCCTGCTCCTGTTTCTGGGCATCCTCGTGCCTACCGTTTTCTACATCATCTGGGGCGTCATCGAGATCACCCAGATTCCGATCGCGGAATAGGGAGAACCCGACATGGCCATTACACCGCCTAGCGAACGCGTCTGGTGGAAGGAACCCATTGCGAAGGTCGAGCTCGTCTGGATTCTGATCGCGTTCGTCTGGGGCCTCATCATGTTCTTCATGATGATCTACTGGCACGGGGCGGGTGAACAGAACCTGTCGAACGAAGCCTACAAGATCACGCCGGTTCGCTTCTCGCAGCGGGCACAGGCAATGATCGACCAGTATACGGTGCGCCAGGAAGGCATTTACCCCGTCGTCCATCCACCGCCCGGGAGCGACGTCTACCTGATCGCCCGCCTGTGGCAGTGGTGGCCCATCCTGGAGCTGGAAAAGGACCAGACCTACCGGCTGCACCTGTCATCCATGGACTGGCAGCACGGGTTCTCGCTGCAGCCGGTGAACATCAACGTACAGGTGCATCCCGGCTACGACATGGTGGTCACGATCAAGCCGGACCAGGCCGGCGAATACGGCGTCGTCTGCAACGAATTCTGCGGCATCGGCCACCACAACATGGTCGGCAAAATCTACGTCGTGGAATAGGGGGTGGGTGAAATGGCAAGTTCGGCAGCTTTCAGAATCTGTCCCACGACCGGCCTCAAGGTCAATCTCGCGGCGGAAAAACTCATCAAGGCCAACGCGGTGGCGGCAATCGTCTTTCTCGCGATCGGAGGGCTGTTCGGCCTGCTGGTTGCCCTGACCCGCTGGCCGGCCGTGCATTTCCTTCCCGCCGACTGGTTCTACCTCGCCCTGACGGCGCACGGCCTCGATGTGCTGATCGTATGGATCATCTTTTTCGAGATGGCCGTCCTCTATTTCGCATCGTCGGTACTGTTGAACTGCAGGCTCGCCGGGCCGCGCTGGGCCTGGGCCGGCTTTGTGCTGATGCTGGTGGGCGCCGTCACGACGAACGTCGCGGTCCTGCAGGGACAGTCCAGCGTGATGTTCACTTCGTACGTGCCGATGATGGCTCAACCGCCCTTCTATCTCGGCATCATCCTGTTCGCGGTCGGTGCGCTGATCGGGTGCTTCGTGTTTTTCGGTACGCTCGTCGTCGCGAAACAGGAAAAAACCTACGAAGGTTCGATACCACTGGTCACGTTCGGCGCGATGACCGCCGCGATTATCGCCGTCTTCACGATCGCCTCCGGCGCGATCATCCTGATTCCGACGCTGCTCTGGTCACTGGGCCTCGTCAGCTACATCGACCCGCTCCTGTACAAGACGATCTGGTGGGGCATGGGCCATTCGTCGCAGCAGATCAACGTGAGCGCGCACGTCGCGGTCTGGTACGCGATTGCCGCGATGGTGTTCGGCGCCAAACCCCTGTCCGAGAAAGTCAGCCGCATGGCGTTCCTGATGTACATCCTGTTCCTGCAGATCGCCAGCGCGCATCACATGCTGGTCGAACCGGGTTTCAGCTCGGAGTGGAAGATCTTCAATACCAGCTACGCAATGTACCTGGCGGTACTCGGCAGCATGGTGCACGGCATGACCGTGCCGGGGTCGATCGAGGCTGCGCAGCGCTCGCGCGGACTGACGAAGGGGCTGTTCGAATGGCTGCGAAAAGCGCCGTGGAGCAACCCGGCTTTCTCCGGCATGTTCATGTCGCTGGTCTTTTTCGGCTTCATCGGCGGCATTTCCGGCGTGGTAATGGGCACCGAGCAGATCAACCTGATCATGCACAACACCCTGTACGTGCCCGGTCACTTTCACGGCACCGTCGTCGCCGGCACGACGCTTGCGTTCATGGCGATCACCTACCTGCTCGTGCCGCTGATCTTTCGACGTGAACTGAAGTTCCGCAAGCTGGCGCAATGGCAGCCGTACGTATTCGGTGTCGGCGCTGCCGGCATTTCGCTGTTCATGATGGGCGCCGGCACGCTCGGTGTTTCGCGAAGACACTGGGACATGACATTTGCCGACGCTCAGCTTCCCTTCGACTATCCGTCGGCCGCGTTCCTGATGATGGGCCTGAACGGCATTGCCGCGGTGCTTGCGACACTTGGCGGCATCATGTTCGTGGTTATCGTCGTCGGTTCGGTCTTCTTCGGTCGCAAACTCGGCGAGAACGAGAAGCCGAGCTATCCCGAGGTGCCGCCGTCCGCGGTTGCAGTCGCGCACTACGGCAGCTCCCAGTCGCTGCGCATCCCTGGCACGGCGATGCTGGTTGGCGTGTTCTTCATCGCGTTCGTGCTGTACTACTTCGTCAACTGGAAATACCTGTCGGAGGTCTGGCCGCTCAGCTAGCCGCGGACTGCCGTCGGCAGGCTTCGGCACAGGCGTCCATTGTCGCCCAGCGAGATCGATGCGTACCCGATTCTTTACAGTCATCGCGGCCGTCATCGCGTCACTGGCAGGCGCGGCGGCCGGCAGCGCCGAGAATTACGACCGGGCCGACGCGTTGCAGACCAGTCAGGCGGCGATCGGCAACGTGGTCGGCGATCACGTCCTCCGCGACGTCGGCGGCCAGGCGTTCGCACTCGCCGCGCTGCGCGGGCGGCCGATCGTCGTCAGTATGATCTACACAAGCTGCCATCACGTCTGCCCGACGATCACGCAAAGCCTCGCACGTGCGGTCGAAATCGGTCGCGAGGCGCTGGGAGACGACGCGTTTTCGGTCGTTACGGTCGGCTTCGACTGGGCGGTCGATTCGCCCGAAGCAATGCGCCTGTATGCGCGTGAGCGCGGCATCGATGTGCCGGGCTGGCACTTCCTGTCCGGTGATGCGGCATCGATCGGCGCATTGAGCGAAGACCTGGGCTTCCTCTATTACCCGAGCGCGAAGGGTTTCGATCACCTGACCCAGACCTCGATCATCGCCGCCGACGGCAGCCTGTACCGGCAGGTCTACGGTGTGGAGCTGGACGCAAGATCGATCGTCGAGCCACTTAAACAACTTGTTTTCGACACGCCCGTCGAAGCGGGCCTGATAGAGCATTGGCTCGATACGTTGCGACTGTTTTGCACCGTGTACGACGCAAACAGCGGTCGCTACAAGTTCGACTACTCCATATTCATGACCATCATCGTCGGTGTGCTCTGCCTGGGCGCCATTGCCGTATTCATCGCAAGGGAATGGAGAAACGCGCGATGATCTGCCGGCGCCCGGCGCTGCAATGGCCGTACTGAAGCGAGTTTGCCGATTCCTGTTGGAACGTGTCGAAAGGGGTTTCGACATCGCGTTCGGCCAGGCGTGTAATCCGTTTTCTTATCTCGGGGCGCTCGGCTGGTATTTCTTCTGGATAGTCGCCGGAACCGGGATTTACCTTTATATATTCTTCGACACCGGCGTTACCGACGCATACGCATCGGTCGAACGCATCACACACGACCAGTGGTACCTGGGCGGCGTCATGCGCAGCCTGCACCGCTACGCATCCGACGCGCTGGTCATCGTTGTCTTCCTGCATCTGTTGCGCGAATTTTCGCTCGATCGCCTGCGAGGCAAACGCTTCTTCGCCTGGCTGACCGGCGTGCCGACTCTGGTTTTCATCTACCTGTGCGGGATCAGCGGCTACTGGATGGTATGGGACCAGCTGGCGCAGTACATCGCCATTGCGACCGCGGAGTGGCTCGACGCACTGCCATTTTTCGGCGAGCCTATCGCGAATAATTTCCTGAACAGCACGACCCTGAGCGGGCGATTCTTCACGCTGCTCGTTTTCATCCATATTTTCGCGCCGTTGTTCATGCTGGTCCTGATGTGGGTGCACATCCAGCGGCACGCCCAGGCGAAAGTAAATCCTCCCGCGCCGCTCGCCGTCGGGACGGCCGTAGCGCTCGTTGCGCTGTCACTCGTTCATCCCGCTGTCAGCCAGGCGCCTGCAGATCTCGACGTGGTACCGGTGGCCGTCGGGCTCGACTGGTTCTACCTCGCAGGTTATCCGCTGCTCGACGTAATACCGGGCGGTCAGCTCTGGCTAATCGTGGCCGGTGGGGGATTGCTGCTCGCGCTCCTGCCCTGGATACCGCCGGTGAGACAGGCACCTGCCGCCGTCGTTTCCCTCGACAACTGCAACGGCTGCGCGCGCTGCTTCGAGGACTGTCCCTACAGCGCCATCACGATGGAGCCGCGCAGTGACGGCAAGGCATACGATCTCGAGGCCGTCGTCAACGACGACAACTGCATGAGCTGCGGGATCTGCGTCGGCGCCTGCCCGACCGCCACGCCGTTTCGACGTGCGACGGCGATCGTCCCCGGAATAGAACTTCCCGAATACCCGGTCGCCGACCTTCGTGAGACGACGATTGCGGAATCGTCGCAGTTCGTCCGCGGCCGCCGTGTGCTCGTGTACGCCTGCGAGCATTGCGGCTCACAGTCGCTGGCCGACGACAGTACACGCGTGATCACGATGCCTTGTGTGGCGATGCTGCCGCCCGCGTTCATCGACTTCGCGTTGTCCCGCAATCTGGCAGACGGAATAGCAGTAGCCGGATGTGCAGACGGCGACTGTTTTTACCGTCTCGGCGGAGAATGGATGCGCCAGCGCGTTGCCGGCGATCGGGATCCGCGCCTGCGTGGCCGCGTCGACCACAGGCGATTGCGCTTACTCTACTCTCGAGCGTCCGAACGACAACTGAGGACGACATCGATCGCCGAGTTTGCAGCCGATCTGCGCAAGCTGCCCAAGAATCGCGGCTCGGGGAGGTCGAGAGATGCCTGACCTGCGCAGACTTCCGCTGCAGGTGATCGCTTACTCTGCGTTTGCGGCGTTGATCGGCTATTTCGCAAGCTTGCCGAACTACCAGTATGGCGATGCTGCGGCGGCAACCGTCAAGGTGTCGCTCAGTCATGCTGCGGAGCGTGTAAAGCCGTGCGTAAAGCTTACGCCGGAAGAGATCGCCGAGCTCGCAATGAACATGCGCCGAACGGAGGTCTGCGAGCGCGAAAGGCTGCCGGTCGTGCTGGAAATGGACATCGACGGCAGGCCGGTGCTGCGGCTCGAAGCGCCACCGTCCGGACTGTGGGGTGACGGTCCCGCCTACGTCTACGAACGCCTCGACGTCTCCCCGGGTCCACACGTTCTGTCGGTGCGACTGCGCGACACGGCGAGGCAAGGTGGCTGGAATTATTCGCGCGAGGAGCGGGTCGAGCTGCTCGCCGGCCGCTACTTCACGATTACGTTCAAGGCCGAAACGGGAGGCTTCAGTTTCCGATGACGCTATTGGAGTGGAAAGACGAATACAGCGTCGGCATCGAGTCCGTCGACCTCGAGCACCGGGAACTGATCGGTCTCATTAACGACGTGAACGAGCTGATCCGCAAGGAATCGGCGAGTAGTCGTGTCATCGAGGGACTCGGCGAGATCTTCGCGCAGATCTCAGCCCATTTCGCGCTGGAAGAAAAGATCATGCGCGACACGGCCTACGATGAGTATGGCTCGCACAAAGCCGACCACGAAAGGTTGCTTGACGAGATTCGCGACATCATGGATCGGGTCGAGGACGGCGGCGTCTATGACGAGACAATTTTCGGTCAGGAACTGAATGACTGGTTCGGTGTTCACTTCCGGACTCACGACGCCCGATTTCACCGGCATGTCGACGCGGAATCCATTCACGATTCATCGGCGTAGCTCGACTCACCGGCTTCGAATATTGCTCTTGACCGCCTTCCCGTGCGGCAATAAGCGAGTACTGGCCCCGGACTCGCTACGATGATCTGCCGGTGTGACTCTATATCGGACCGTGCGAATGGCGCTGCCGTAACGGGGATATAGTCGAAGCCGATTCCCACCTTTCGGCACGCGGCGTCGATATCGAGAGCGATCGGTTGACCTGACTCCTCCCCGTCCGGGCGATTGCAGATGATGTGTACGAATCCGTGCTCGGCCAGCGCACTCACGTCATGCGGATCGATTTGCGGCGCAACGGCATATCGGGATGTCAGCATTTCAAATTTCATTGATTGTTCCCACAGATAGCTAGAATCCAAGTGCGGCCGGCGCCGAACGAAAGAGAATGTAAATTCCCATGAGTATGAGAAAGAATCCGAATCCCTTTTTCAGATTCGACTGCGGAATTTTTGTTGCGAAATGACTTCCCGCAATACTTCCGGTAATACCCAGCCCGGTAACGATTAGCAGGGTGTACCAGTCGAGCGACAATGACTGTTGCGCCAGTACGTCGATGTACTTGTAAAAGCCGCTGTATGATTTCAGCGCAATCACGAACAGACTCGTGGCCACCGCCTGGTGCATCGTGAGTCCGCCGAGCAGCACCAACGCAGGTACGATCAGGAATCCTCCGCCGACGCCAACCAGGCCGGTGACGACACCGACGAAGATCCCGTCTGCGGCGATCTTCCAGTCCGCGCGCGGCGCTGCATCCGATCCCTCGAGTCGGACCGGGCGTAACATCAGCCAGGATGCGATGAGCATAACGAGCGCAAACAGGGCCAGTTGCACGACACCTGGTACGAGTACCGACAGCCATGCGCCTGTGTAGGTCCCGGCCATGCCGGGCAAACCAAAAATGACAACGCTGCGCCAGTGAATCAAGCCTGCACGCAGGAACTGCAGGCTTCCCGCGAGGGCGATGCTGCCGACGATGAAAAGCGAGCCGGCTATCGCTACTTTTTCATCCTGGCCAACGAGATAGACGAGTACCGGAACCGTGAGCACGGATCCGCCCGAACCGAGCAGGCCCAGGCTGACGCCAATCGCGATGGCGCCGGGGATGACAAGGGCAAGCGACACTGTGCGTGTCGCCTCAGATCGCGTTCAGCGGGATCTTCAGGTAGCGAGTGCCGTTATCTTCCGGGTCGGGAAGATTGCCTGCGCGAACGTTTACCTGAATGGAGGGCAGCAGGAGCTTCGGCATACCGAGCGTGGCATCCCGTTCCTGTCGTGTGGTGACAAACTTTTCCTTGTCGACAGCCGCGCTGATGTGCACGTTTTGCTCCCGTTGCTCTGCAACGCTCGTTTCCCATGCATAATCGTCGCGTCCCGGCGCCTTGTAGTCGTGGCACATGAACATTCGCGTGTCGTCGGGCAACGCGAACAGTTTCTGGATTGAATCGAATAGCTGGGCTGCGCTGCCGCCGGGAAAATCGGTTCTTGCCGTGCCGTAATCCGGCATGAACAGCGTATCGCCGACGAAGACCGCGTCGCCGATAAGGTAGCTGACACATGCCGGCGTGTGGCCGGGCGTTGCAATCACCGTCGCCTCGATGTCGCCGACGCTGAATTTATCGCCTGCGTCGAACAGATGGTCGAACTGGCGGCCGTCGGTTGACAGGTCCGGAAGGTTGAATACGGGTTTGAAGGTATTCTGTACCGCCGTTACTTTTGCGCCGATGCCCGTCGTCCCGCCGATCTTGTCTTTGATATAGGGTGCAGCGCTCAGGTGGTCGGCATGCACGTGGGTCTCCAGGATCCACTCGGCTTGCAGCCCAGCCTCACCGACGTAGTCGATGATCCGGTCGGCGGAGTGTGTGCTGGTGCGCCCCGATGCCGGGTCATAGTCCAGCACCGGGTCGATAATGGCAGCCCGGTTTGATTGCGGATCGCTGACGACATAGGACACCGTGAAGGTCTGTTCGTCGAAGAATGCCTGGACGCGAGGTTGATTCATGGCTGGGATCTCTTATATAATATTTGTATATTCTGAATTACTAATATACAATTGTCAACCATGCTAAATAACGACTACCTGATGGCCGCCGCCGGCGGCGCACTGATTGGCCTGTCTGCCGTACTGCTGCTCTGGATGAACGGACGAATCGCCGGCATCAGCGGCATCTTCAACGGAATCTTCTCTCGTTCGTGGTCGGAGGCGGGCTGGCGTATCGCCTTTGTACTGGGCCTGTTCACAGGCGGACTGGTATTCCAGCTGCTGTCACACGAGCCGCTGATCGAGCGCAGCGACTATCCGCTCTGGGCCACTGTTTCCGCCGGCCTGCTCGTCGGCTTCGGCACCCGGATGGGCAGCGGCTGTACGAGCGGCCACGGTATTTGCGGCATCAGCCGCCTTTCGCCGCGCTCGATCGCCGCCACGATGCTTTTCGTCGCCGTCGGCATGGCGGTCGCAACGACCCTTTCGGTGCTTCTCGGATGAACCTCCTGCAAACGGGTGCAAGCCTCGTCGCGGGCACGATATTCGGTCTCGGGCTGGCCGTATCCGGCCTCGCGAACCCCGACAAGGTTCTTCAGTTCCTGACCCTGAACCAGGACTGGAGCCCGGCGCTGCTGTTCACGATGGGAGCCGGTGTTCTCGTGACGTTCGTCGGCTACCGCCTGGTGACGCGACGGAGCCCGCTGCTTGCGAGCGAATTTCATATGCCGCTCAAGACGGCGCTGGATCGACCGCTCCTGATCGGTGCGGCCATTTTCGGTCTCGGCTGGGGTTTGGCAGGATTCTGTCCCGGCCCGGCACTGGTCGGCCTGATGTCCGGCATGGCGGAACCTTTCGTTTTTGTCGGAGCGATGCTCGCAGGTGCACAATTGCACCGCGTGACTTCATGAAAAAAAAAGCCGACATTAAAAGACTGCACGAAGCTGCCGGGCGAGCCAGCGCGCTGTTGAAGACGCTCGGCCATCCCGGTCGCTTGATGGTGCTTTGCTACCTGGTAGAAGGCGAGCGATCGGTCGGCGACCTCGCGGACGACCTGGACATGTCCCAGTCCTCGCTGTCGCAACACCTGGCACGCATGCGAAGCGAAGGGCTCGTTACGACGCGCCGCGATTCGCAGAATGTCTTTTACAGCGTCACGGACGGTGACGTGCGTAGCCTGATCCAGGCGATGTACCGGATTTTCTGCTCGGACTGAGAAGCCTCGTTGATTCTTTTCGACCGACCAACGCAAAGTGACATGAACAAAATGAAATTGGACGACGTCGAAATTTTCAAACGGAACCAGTTACATCACCGGTAAGCACCTGGTCCGGATCTGCTGCGCTATTTGAAAGCCCCGTAAACCTTGTTCCTTAAAGCTTCGATTGTCGCTGTCGTGGAATCGGTCGGTGCCGGGGTACGAATGAAATTGTGGTCCTGCATTTCGGGACGAAAATCCACTTCATAGTAGGGCATTCTGTTCAAATACTCGCGCACGATACGGTTGCCGAGTGCAGTCGCGCTCGACCCGAATACTTCTTCGAATGTCTCGGGTGTTTCTTCGCCACGAGCATAAATGACCAGGTAACGGCGCATGGCGTCAAAGTTCGAGCCGCCGTCACCGATCATCAAATAGTGTACGAGTAGCCAGGACTGGTAGTACGCATCTGACAGTTTTTCTATTGCTCCCACACCGTGAAAGTCGTAGTCGCGCGATGTAAGGCGGCCCCAGGGAATCCAGGGATAAAAACTTTTCTGGCGCTCGGTTTCGTCGCCGATTGTGAACTTCTTCCCTTTGTCGCGAAAACGAGTTGCCGACATGAACTCAGCGAATCCCTCCCTGTACCACAGTGGTAAATCGACATCGCGATACGACTGCAGCACATGTGCGAATTCGTGACGAATCGAGAATTTAGACCACCTTTTCAGCCCACCGACTGGCATGACGATATACGGAATTCCATCGAGAGAGGTGGTAAATGCAGAGACGTCGCCGGAGCCGGTGAGCGACACGTATTAACGCTTGGACAAAAATATCATTACCTCAGTTTTCGGAGCGCCATCGGGTACCTTGAAGTTGCCCACCTGAAGGACAGCCGCACGAAAATTCTCCAGGTCGTCCAACAGCTCACGAACCTTTTTCTCGCGCGCATCACTGTATGCTTCAAAGTAAGCGTTTTCGTACTTGAACCAGTCGCGTTCGGCCGCGTAGCACGCAGGGACGATCAGCAAGAGAACTGGCAGGTGCAAGAAAAGTCGAGTTATCGTTTTTCTCATATCAAACCGCCATTCAATCTTTTGCCGTCTGTTCGCCTGGAGGCTGACAACGACAATATTGGGAGTAAGCTTCTGGTTTCATTGCAATTGTGGCAGCTCGCTATCAGCGTTGCCATACCGGGAAAATTCCAGGATTGCCCAGTCAGGTCGCTGCTCGACTTGCTACAAAGATTGTCATCGCAATGACTGCAAGGCAGCCCCTCGCGTTACAATGCATCCTCCCGACTGTAATCGAGCAACCTGGTCATGATCGAGTCGACATTGGACGACGTCGTATTTTTCGAAGAACACGAGCCGGAGTTCAGCGAGGCGGAAACGCCCGCGGAGAAGTGCCTTGACGGACGCCCCGTACAGCGTACGTGGCATCACTTCACGAGCAGCGACGAGAAGTTTTTCGCCGGGATCTGGGAGGCAGAACCCGGTCGCTGGTCGATCAGCTACACCGAGAACGAGTTCTGCCAGATCCTCTCCGGCCGATCGATCCTGCGCGACCGGGACGGCCTCGATACCACCCTCGAGCCGGGTGACACCTTGGTCATCCCCGCCGGCTTCGAGGGCGAGTGGGAGGTCGTCGAAACGACGAGAAAGATCTACGCGATCTACGAGCCCTGAGCGCCCTTACTTCGGTGTCAGCTTGAGCAGGCGTCCCCGGCTGTCGTTGCGCAGGTCTTCGAGTACCCAGATAGACCCATCAGGGCCTTCTTCCAGGCTGCGGATTCGTGCGCCCATCGGGTAGCGTGCCTTTTCTCTCGCATTGTCGCCGTCGATTTCGATGTGCACGATGGCCTGTGACGACAGCCCCGCGACGAACATATCGCCGCGCCAGTCGCTGAACAGGTTGCCGCGATAGGTCATCAGGTCGCCGGGTGACACCACGGGCGTCCACCAGATGGCGGGCTGCGCGAACTCGGGCCGGGTGTCGTGATCGGGAATCTCGCGGCCGTCGTAGTGATCGCCGTTCGATACGATCGGGTAGCCGTAGTTCGCCGCGCGTCGCACGCGGTTCAGCTCGTCGCCGCCTTCCGGGCCCATTTCGATGTCCCAGAGATTGCCGTCGAGATCGAAC
>CALKYK010000239.1 GCA_938003715.1 uncultured Gammaproteobacteria bacterium | reverse complement strand
CGCCAGTAGACGCCTTTGTACAGGTACTGCCAGATGTCCTCGATGTCGTGTGGATCCCGACCGATCAGACAGGGAACGACGTGTTCCTGAAGGCAGGCCGCGACGGCCATCTCCCGGCCATACAAAGTCGCATCGCCCAGGCCGTACAGGCCGCTGTCCGTGATGACCTTGACCGTCACGAAGTTACGGCCCGGGCAACAGACCAAAACTCTGATCTCTTTTATGATCAACTGACTGGCCTCGCCTCAGTGACGAACGGATTTCAGGTACCGCTCCCGGCTTTGCGATGCTTTCTGGCGGAGTTCCTGCATTGCCTGCTCTTCCGTGACGTCGATCATTGACTCGAGCAGTCTGCTGAAATGCTCGCGCATCGCATTGCGGGCGGCGTTCGCATCCCGACGTTTCAGTGCTTCGAGAATATCAGCATGATCCGATCCGCGGTCGCCGGCATCTTCTCTTGCACAGATAGCGGCGTGCACCTCGCGAATGGACGGCGTATCCGTGCGAATGCGCCACAGGGTCTCGACAACGTAACGGACGACTGCATTCCCGGATGACGCAGCGATCGTCAGGTGAAACTCACGATCTGCCCGTTGCGAATCTTCCTCGTCGACCGGGTCGGAACTCGACATTCTGGCGACAAACTCGTCCAGTCGTTGCAGGCTCGCGTCGTCGATCTGCCGTGCCGCGAGTGCCGCGGCCTCTGATTCCACCAGGGATCGGGCCCCCGTAAGTTCGAAAGCCGTGATATCGGGCCAACCGTCATTCCGCGACTCGCCGAGCACGTACACCCCGGACCCGGTCCGGATGTGCAGGTAGCCCAGCGCCTGGAGCGCAATCTCGGCTTCGCGGATGGTGGTGCGGCTGACGCCGAATCGTTCGGCGAGTTCGCGCTCTCCGGGCAGCCGACTGCCGGGCGGGAAGGACCCATCGCGTATGAGTCCCTTGATTCGTTCCGCCACCGAGAGATAAAGGCGCTGTTCCTGCATCGTCCGTGTCCCGCATGAATCGGTATGGCCGATTTCTATCGCTTATCCATACCAACAGTTGACCAGGTCGGAGCAGATTTCGGGCTGCGCGACCAAGCTAGTCCTTGCGCACCGACAGGACATTTCCAGGGTTTCGAACCTGACCACATCCACTGCTATCCGGGCTCCGCATTTCGTTCTGGGCTTTGTTTGAAGCCGGTCGGGCAGTACGGACCATAAGTGATCATACCAATTGAAGTCAATTGGAATAGTCTGAAGGTTGACATCAATTACATAATTGGTTAGTAAAGCTACACAACCAATAAATCTGACCCATTCAGGGGGGAAGACAAATGAAGTATCTGCGCGCTATCGCGGCGCTCGCGCTGTCCGCGTTTGTAATCACATTTTCGCCGGCAGCAATGGGTCAGGGCACATCTGCCGGACAGGACGAGGTCGTCGAAGAAGTCGTCGTGACCGGTATCCGCGGCTCCCTGGCGAATTCAGTCGAGGAAAAGCGAAACTCGGATAACGTGATCGAAGCCATTTTCGCGGAAGACATCGGCAAGCTGCCCGACCAGAACCTGGCAGAGGTCCTGGAAAACGTTCCCGGCATCCAGATCACGCGAACGGCGGGTGTCGGCACCGGCGTGCAGATCCGGGGCACCAACGCGAACCGTACCGAAATCAACGGCGTGTCGACGGTGGGATCGGGTGCCGGGCGCAGCGGCATCGATTTCGAGGACCTGTCTGCGGCCATCATCGCATCCGTCGAGGTGGCCAAGTCACCGGAGGCAAAAACAGTCGAAGGGTCTGTCGGCGGCACGATCAACCTGAGAACCATCAGCCCGCTGGGCTTGCGCGAAACGCTGGGGCACTTCCGCATGCAGGGGGAAGATGCGAGCCTTACGACCGAAAGCGGCCTCCAGCCCAGGATTGCAGGCGCCTTCGGCGACAGCTGGACGACCGACTTCGGGGATATTGGCTTCGTCATCAGCGGAAGCTGGGCTGAAGGAGACGTTTCAGCGTTCCGCCCCCGAGCCGACCGCGACAACTTCGTTCCGGCCAATCACGGTGGTCCCAGTTCGCAGTCATTCGACTACCTGCCTCTGCAGTTCTTCATTCAGGAACAGGAAAACTTCGAATACGAAACGTCGAGTATCGCCACGACGCTGGAGTTTGCGCCAAACGATGAATGGTCGTTTCGCCTCGATACGATCCTGAACAATCAGGATGCCCGCCAGGAAAGCTACCGCGTGCAGACCTCGGGCGTCAGCAATCTCCGATTCGACGCGAACATTACCGAGTTCGAAACGGTCGATTTCGGAACGCTGGACGGCGAAAACGGCCTGCAGGACCTCGGCAGTATCCAGGCTGCAGCACGCGGCATCATTCCCGCGCAGACCGCCAGCCCGTGGGATCCGAACATGCGCTTGTCCAGCGACACGAACTCTCGCGTGACCGACAACTACATCGTCGCTCTGGGCAGCGAATGGCACCGCGACCGGCTCACCGTGGGAGCTGAGCTGTCAACCTCGAATTCAGATTCCACGACGCCGAGCATCAATACCACGCTCAACTTCATCAATCCGAACGTGCCCTTCGGTGGGCCGAACGAAAACGGCACGCCGTTCGAGTTCGACCTGACGGGCGGTTCGCTTCGCGCGGGCATTGCGACCAGCGAGCCGAACGCGCCGACGGCTGCACAGCTACTCGATCCCGCCAACTATCGGCTGCGCGACGTCAACATCAATCGAGACGTTGCCGACAACCGCGAAGACGCATTCCGCATCGATCTGACCTACGACATGTCGGATTCTTCGGGTTTCCTTACGTCCTTTGATGTCGGCTACCGTTTTAACGAGACCATGAGTGCCCGCTACCAGGTTCGTGAAAACGTCGGGTTGCGAAACATGGACGATGCGCCGCCGGGAGATCTTTTCGCCAACCTGCTTACGCCGGGCCCGAGAAACTTCAACGCGGCGGATGGACGGACCCTGTTCTTCCAGGACTTCCTCATCGTCAATCCGGAGCTCGTGCACGCCAATCAGGACGCTGTTCTGTCCACTTTCAACGATGCACTGGCTGCTCATCATGCAATCACCGGCTCGACGCGTGGCGGAATCGATACGCCATCGTCACTTGCCAACGCATTCTTCGATATCGAGGAAGAGACGAACGCCTTGTATGCGCAGGCAAACTTCGCGAGCGGGCTCTTCCGCGGCAACATCGGGCTTCGCTACATAGACACGACCGTCGCATCGACCGGCAACAGGATTCTCAACAACGTGCCGGTCCCGACCACGACGAAGGGTGGCTACAGTTTCGCGCTGCCGCGTTTCAATCTGGTTGCGGACGTTGCGGAAGACGTTGTGGTTCGATTCGCCTGGGCCCAGGATATCCGGCGCCCGGACTTTGATGATCTGTCGACGTCATTCACGTTCAGCACCAGCCCGAACCCGCCGGTCAATCTCGGCAACCCCGACCTGGAGCCTCAGGAAGTCACGTCGATCGACCTGTCGGCCGAATGGTATTTCGCACCCAACAGCGTCTTGAGCGTGGGCTACTTCCACAAGGAACGCCAGGGCCTGTTCGTCCAGTCGGATTCTGATCCGGTGGAAGACGCCATGGGTTTTCGTGATATCACGCCTCCTTGCGAAGGCGGCGGCATATTCAACCCGATTGCCGATCCGAACGTATTCGCGCCGCCGGGAACGCCACCGGGCGTCTGCGTGCCGACACGGCAGGTGATCAACGGCGCGGGTACGAATACGCAGCAGGGCGTCGAGATCGCGTTCCAGTATGATCTTGCGCAGTTCGAGGACCGGCTGGGCTGGGCATCCGGGTTCGGCTTCCTCGCCAACCTGACGCTGCAGGATTTCGGTGGAAGCGAGGAGTTCCAGAGTGCGTTCAGCCGGCCGACGACGATTTTCGACTCGCTGGGTGCCACCGACGTCATAACTTTGCGCACTCAGCTGCTCGACCTGTCGGAGACCGCCTACAACATCACTGTCTACTACGAGAAGTACGGCCTGTCGGCGCGCGCGCGGTACACATGGCGCGAGGCGTACCGCTCCGACGATTTCGTCGGTACGTCCAGTCCCCCATGGGGCTTCAACGTCGTCAACGAAGATCGCGGCCAGCTCAATGCCAGCGTCCAGTACGCCGTACCCTGGGTCGAAGGACTCAACGTTGCGTTGGACGCGATCAACATCACCGAGGAAGAAGTGGTGCAGTCCTGCGTAAACGAAGGCGCTCTGCTGTGCTACGAAGGCCTGACCGATCGCCGCATCATCATCGGCGCCAGCTACCGCTTCTAGAAAGCCGAAGCGCTAGTGCAAACAAAAGGATGCCATCCAAGATGGCATCCTTTTTTCGTTGCACGAGTACCGCGGCGGTTTGAGACACGGTTCCGGACTCCCCGTGCCGATATCGATACGATGCCCTCAGAGCAATGATTGCTTGAAGGGGGCTTTTCGCATGAATAGCCGCACCATCGCCATCGGCGGCACGAACGGACTTCGTGACCTCGTCGAATCCCGTGCATTCAGCCTTTTCGTCACGGCGATCATCGTCGTCAATGCCATTACGCTCGGCCTCGAGACGTCGCCGGCCGTCGTTTCGCGGTTTGGCTCGGTACTGCATTTCGCCGACACCGCGGCGCTGTGGATCTTCACGGTCGAGCTGCTCCTTAAGCTGCGCGTCTACAGGACGCAGTTCTTCAAGGACGGGTGGAACGTGTTCGACTTCGTGATCGTGACAATTGCGTGGATTCCGGCCGCCGGCCCGCTGTCCGTGTTACGGGCACTCAGGATCATGCGCATCCTGCGCCTCGTCTCGGTCGTGCCGTCGATGCGCAAGGTCGTCGGCGCACTTTTCGGCGCGCTGCCCGGTATGGGTTCGATCGTTTGCGTGCTGATGCTGGTTTTTTACATCGCAGCCGTGATGGCGACGAACCTGTTCGGCGGACATTTCCCCGACTGGTTCGGCACCGTCGGTGCATCCATGTTCAGCCTGTTCCAGATCATGACGCTGGAAAGCTGGTCGATGGGCATCGTGCGCCCGGTGATGGATATTTATCCTTACGCCTGGGTTTTTTTCGTGCCGTTCATCATCATCACTTCGTTCACGGTGCTGAACCTCTTCATTGCGATCATCGTAAACTCGATGCAGTCGCTGAAAGGAGAGACCTCCGAGCAGATAAACGAAACAGCGCAGGTCTCCCACAGCGAGCACGAAGTGCTGTCGCAACAGATCGAAAGCCTGACGAAAGAAGTTCGCCGACTTCGCCGAGAGGTGGCCGGCTGACCGGGCAACGCCCTGTCCCGGCATCGATCCGTACCCCTGCGGGACCGAAACCACGACAAAAGTCAACGCTTGAGTTGTCGGGATACGGCGGTCATTCTTGATTCGGGCTGAAATTCGGGTCATCGTAAACGAACCGTCCATTGCGAAGTCATCGTGTCATTGAACTCTGTCCTGGCCACAGCACTGATTCTCCTGCTGGCGATGGCTGGTAGGGCGCAGAACAGGGCAGAGTCCGCGCCGGTCGCTGAAAGTGACAGGCCGTTCCTGCTGCATTACCCGAATCTCGAAAATCCGTTCGGGGAAGTACTTCTGAGGAACGAGCACGTCGTGCTGCAACGACTTGTCGTCCCCGCGGGGGAATGGGAGGGCGTACACAGTCACCCGGGTAACCAGATTTACGTGCACATCAAGGGTGGCGAGTGGACGGGCCGCCTGGGCGGCAGGATCGAGTACTCCGCGATCATGAGCCCCGACGGCGAGGTCGGCTGGATGGACGCGATTCCGCTCAGCGCCGGGCACGATTCGGGCAATACCGGCGACACCGACATCGACCTGGTCTACGTCACCCTGAAGGGCGATGGCCCGATCGCGCCCGGGATCGAGCACTCGCCGCAGGTCTACCCCGACATCCCGCTGCAACCGGAGCTGGAAAACGAGCGGATGATCGTGCAGCGCCTGAGGCTCGATCCGGGACAGTGGACGGGCCCGCACACACATCCCGGCAACCAAGTCTATGTACACGTCAGGGGCGGTACCTGGGCGGAGCGCGGTGGCGGCGAATCCCGTCCGTTGTCGTTCCGGGAAACCGGCTCGGTGGGCTGGCTGGACGCCAGCAAACCCGGCGAGTCGCATGATGTGGGCAACGCCGGCGAATCGACCATCGAACTCGTCCTGGTAACGCTCAAGTAGGCAATCCCGTGCGAAAGCTGGCCCGTCGCAGCGGGGTCCCGACACGCCGCGTACGCGGTTATGCATGAGGCGGTTGCATCGGCGGCAGACAGCGGCGATATTTGTCGATGGGTACCACATCGTAAACAGGTAACAACATGCAGGAGCCGAATCAGGCCAATGCGCCCCTGATCGAAATGCTGGACGAGGCGACCCGCCTGCCGGACGTCGATCAGACCACCGACTACATCAAGACGGAGCTTTGTCATCTAATTCGTGCCGGCGCGATCTCGCTGTCGCCGGAACACGAGCAGGCAATGCCCGACCGGTACGCGCGGCGCCTGCTGCACCGGAGCGAGGCCCTGAACTACTCGGTCGTCGTCATGACCTGGGGTCCGGAACAGGCCACGTCGATACACGATCACGCCGGCATGTGGTGCGTGGAAGGTGTATGCATGGGCGAAATCGACGTCGACCAGTTCGAACTCGTCGACAAGAAAAACGACCGGTACCGGTTCGAGAAAAGAGGCTCGTACACGGCGGGCGTCGCGAGCGCAGGCTGCCTGATTCCGCCGTACGAATACCACCGCATCGCCAACCGCGACCAGGAGCAGGTTGCGGTCACCGTGCACATCTACGGCGGTGACATGACGAGCTGCAATGCCTTCGAAAAAGTCGGCGACGGCTGGTACGAGCCGCAGGAGCGCACGCTCAGTTTCGACTGACGCGAGCGGCGCCGCGCCTCAAGGCAGGGGCGGCGCAAATTCAATCCGTATCATCGTAGTGCGGCCGCACGTCGCCCACGGTCGTCCGGACCCGTCCGAGCCAGCGGGCCGTCCATACGAACACGATCGCAAGAATCAGAAGGCCCGACGGCACGACGACGATCGGCGACGCGGGCACAACGATCATCGCGATGCCGACCGCAAGCGCTGTCGAGCCCAGCAGCAGCACGGCCGCGCGCCTCGCCTGGCGGAATGAACCGATCGCAAGCTTTTCGATGCTTTCCGACAGCGGCGACAGCAGGGCGGCCGTATCACGGGCTGCCGAGGTCGACGCGAGTACACCGACCGCAAGGATGCCGGTGATAATGGCAAGCGAGACCACATTTGGAATCGGGTAGTAGTGCACGAGCAGCATCTTGACCCCGATGTAGCCGAGCAGGAACACGAGGCTCATCTTCAGGTAGCGGAACTTGTCCATCAGCCCTGCGAGCACGAAATACAGCGAGCGGAGCCCGAGCAGGGCGAAAATGTTGGACGTGAAGACGATGAACGGATCCGTCGTGATCGCGAAAATTGCAGGAATGGAATCGACGGCGAACATGACATCGCTGAACTCGACGAGCGCAAGGGCGACGAACAGCGGCGTCGCGGTCCTCACGCCATCGATGTCGACAAAGAAACGATCGCCGTGAAACCTGTCGGTCACCGGCGTCAAGCGCTTGACGAGCCCGATCACGGGATTGCCGGCAATGTCGATGTTGTCGTGCCGGATCATCAGCATTTTCGCTGCCGAGTAGATCAGCACCGCGCCCAGCAGGTAGGTCAGCCATGCGAAGCGTTCGATCAGTGCAAGTCCGCCGATGATCATTATGCCGCGCAGCACGACGGCGCCCAGAATGCCCCAGAACAACACGCGGTGCTGGTGAATGTCCGGCACGCGGAAGTAGCTGAAGATCATCGCAATGACGAAGATGTTGTCGACCGACAGCGACTTTTCGACGAGGTAGCCGGTAAAGAACTGGATCGCCGCCTGTTCGCCGGTCAGCTGCGCCGTGTCCATGTCCCAGCCGCTCGGGTTCAGCTCGTACAGGTAGAAAACGCCGACGTTGAACACCAGCGCCAGCACGAACCAGACTGCCGACCAGCCGAGCGCTTCGGCGAGGCTGATGACCCGGGACTCGCGGTGGAAAACTCCCAGGTCGAGCGCGATGACCGCTGCGATCAGCAGCAGGAATGCGCACCAGACCAGGATCGTGAAAGTCATCTTTGCAACCGTTGCTGCGACACAGCATCAACCGGGGCCAGAATCTGCGCCGATGATACAGCGCCTCGCGTCGGCATGGTCCCGGTCCGGTGGCCAGCGCGATCGCAAACCGGTCCGGCGGGTACCGGTTTGTCATAAAGACCGCCTGCAGGCGTATAAATCTACGTAAATCAAGCGTATACTGTGTGCTTCCAGTCTCCGATCACCGAGTCCGCGGCCACATCGGCCGCAGCGCCCGGATCCCCGGTCCGGCCTCGAGCCGCACAGACCCGGAGGCGATACCTGCAAGACGGCCGCGATGTCCCGCGACAAGACTGCGGTTCCGGCACTCGAGTGACCGGGCCGTTCACAAACGACCGGTCGATATATCGGCGTCGGCAGGAAACCAGGCAGTCACAACGAGAGGAGCGAATTACCCTTGATGCATGAAGAATTCGAAATCGTTTCAGTAGAACCCACGTATCCCCCTGGCGATGCGGACGGCACGGGATGGCACTGCTACGTCATCGGGCAGGGCCCGAACGCGATCCGGGGCTATCAGCAGGGAAGCAGCAAGGCGGTCAGGCGCGCCGTAGAGGAAATCGTTGCGCGCTTGAACGAGCGCCGCTACGGCAAGGGCGGGCGCGTGCACCTGCACATGTCGGCGCAAAAGAAAAAAGCGGCTCGCAAGTAGTCTTCCGCCTCCCGCCGGGCGAAACACGGATCAAACGCCAAAAAGAAGGGCCCCGGTAGGGGCCCTTTCCGTTTCCGGCATGCGGCGACGTCAGTTGCCGTTTTTGTCCCTTTCTGCCATGAACCGCGCCCGCGCCGTGTTGTAGCGGACCAGCGCGGCCTGCAGATCGGCGTTCTCGTTGATCAGCAGCTCCAGCTTTTCCTGGAACTTCGCAGTCTTGGCGACCAGCTCGGGATTCGCATCCTGGTTGGCGATGCGAGTCACGTCGTTTCGTCCACGCGCCGCGTTCGCAGAGTATGCATTGCTGATAAAACGGGCGCGGCAGACATGGTTCTTGATCCGGGTGCCGGTCGGTGTCTCGTAGAAACAGGTGACGTCGTACTCGTCGTCATCGTTCAGCCGGTTGTAGATGGCGTAGAAATCCTCTTCGGACTCGAACACCTCCTTGCGCAGCTCGGACATCGACTTCTCGCCGGTGACGACAATGTTGTCGATCGCCTCGGCACCCTGATCCTGGGCGAACACGGCCACGGGCAGGGCCAGTAGCACGACGGCAATGACCGGGTTGGCGTGGTTTCGGCTCATGGTGGTTCCCGCTAGCGTGCTGACACCTTGTATAGATGCATCCCTCCCTGAAATCGTTTATACCGTTTGGCAATATGCCCGCCGCCGTTCCGGCCGCCAGACGCAAAGGTCACGCATGAAAAACGAGATCTACCCGTTGTTTCCCAGCCCGCTGATGATCTGCGCGCAGTTCTACGAATTCAGTGCTGCGGAAGAACGGTTCCTCGAGGGCCTCGACATGCTTGCGAACACGGGCAATTCGATGTCAAAAGACGACCGTGTCCTCGACGCGCCAGCGATGGCGCAGCTGCGGGAATTCGTCGAAGCCCAGCTGTCCCTGTTCAGCAAGAAACTGCTGCACATCCGGGACGACAACGAGGTCTACATCACGCAATCGTGGGTCAACCGGTCGACGGCCGGCCAGTACCATCCAAAGCACCGCCATCCCAACAGCGTCATCAGCGGTGTGCTTTTCCTGGACAACAACGAGGACCGGTCGCTGCCGCCGATCCGCTTTCACCGCGCACAGCAGCCGTTCCCGCTCGAGTTCGTTTACGACGAGCTGAACGAGTTCAACGCAAGCTGCCAGACCTTCGACCCGGACAAGGGCATGCTGGTGCTGTTTCCGTCGTCCGTCGAACACGACGTGGACCGGAACGAGTCCGGTCGAACCCGCTCCTCCCTGTCCTTCAACACCTTCGTACGGGGTGTCGTCGGCGGGCGCAATCAGCTGACCCGGGTCGAGATTAGCTGAGCCGGGCGGCCGGTCGCGCGACGGTCAGCCGGCCAGTCGGTCTCCGGCGTCCGGCATTCCCAGCCCGCGCAGGAATGTCCGGCAGATCGCCCACAGCTCCTGCTCCGAGCGAATCGATTTCGATGCCACGTTGATTCCGAGCAAAAAGGTGACGAACGCGCGCGCCAGCTCCGGCGCCGGGGCGGGAGGGTCGAACTCTCCTTGCCGAATGGCTCGCGCGAACAACTTTTCCATGACCGAGATGCGGTGCCTGACGGCGCCGTCGAGCAGGGCGCCCAGCTCCGCGTCGACGCCGACCAGCTCCGCGATGCTGTTGCAGACGAGACAGCCGCGCGCGTCCTTGTCGGCGCTGCGCACCCGGCACAGCTCGCGCAGCGTGGCGACGACGGCGGGGACGACCGGCTGGTCGGGGAGGATCGCCTCCAGCGCCGCGTCGGGTGACAGCCGCGCATACTGCCGCAGCGCCTCCCTGAAGACGGCTTCCTTGCTGCCGAACGTGTTGTAGAAGCTCGAACGCTGGATGTTCATCGCGTTCGCCAGGTCGCTCGCGCTGACCGACAGGTAACCCTCGCGCCAGAACAGCTGCATCGCCCGCGCGATCGCGTCGTCCCGCGCAAAGCTCGCCGGACGACCGGCGCCGGACTTGTCCGACATTGCGTTTCCCCTCCGTGAAATCTGGACAGAAGTGTACAGAATAAATATACTGCCGTCGACTTTTGGACATATTTGTCCAATTTATTGAGCAAAGAGAGGAGACAACAATGACGTTTCAGGTACATACCGCGGAATCGGCACCCGAGGCGGCGGCCCCGACGCTCGAGGCGATCCAGGCGCGCTACGGCTTCATACCCAACCTTGCCGGCGTTTTCGCCGAATCGCCCGGTGCCTTCCAGGGACTGCTCGGCCTGATCCAGGCGTATGACGACGAGGCGCTCGAGCTCTCGCCGGTCGAGCGACAGGTCGTGCAGCTCGCGGCGTCGGCCGAGAACCGCTGCGATTACTGCGCGGCGGCCCACGGCATGCTCACCACGACGCTGGGTCTCGATCGTGCCGACGTCAGGAAGCTGCAGCGCCAGGAACCGCTGGCCGACGAGCGCCTGGAAGCGCTGCGCACGTTCACCACCGAGGTTGTTCGCCAGCGCGGCGGGGTCAACGCCGCCGCAGTCGAACGATTCCTGGCTGCCGGTTTCGACAACGGCCAGGTGCTCGAGGTGCTGCTCGGCGTCGCGCTGAAGACGCTGACGAACTACGCGAACCACGTTGCCCAACCCGAAGTGAACGAACAGTTTCGCGACTTCCTGCCGGACTGGGAGGACGCCGCGTAGCTTCTGTGACGTGAGCCCGGCAGGGCGGCGGCGCGGCAGGCACACTGGTCGTTTTCGGGACGAGACAATGCACGCGCCGCTTGCCCTGATCTTCTTCCTGTCGGGCGCCTCCGCGCTGATTTTCGAGGCGCTGTGGTTCCGTCTCGCCGGCCTTTCGCTCGGCAACAGCACCTGGAGCGCAAGCCTGGTACTGGCGGCGTTCATGGGCGGGCTGGCGCTCGGCAACGGGCTGGTCGCACGGTGGCACGACCGCGTAAAGCGGCCGATTCGTTTCTATGCCGGCCTCGAATTTGCAATAGGCTTCGGCGGCGTTGCCATCGTTCTCCTGCTGCCGCACCTGGCCGGCATATTCGGGCCGTTGCTCGGCGGCATTGCCGACCTGCCGCTGCTGCTCAACGGATTACGGCTGACGATCGCGTTCGTGATCCTGTTGCTGCCGGCGATCGCCATGGGCGCGACGTTGCCCGTCCTGGCCAAGGCGCTGACGCAGCGGGACCCGAACTTCGGTGCCAATATCGGCTGGCTGTACGGCTGGAACACCGCCGGTGCGACGCTGGCGGTCATCGGGACCGAGCTCGTCCTGGTACCCTTGTTCGGTATCCTGAGCAGCGGTCTCGTTGCACTGACCTGCAATCTCGCCGCGGCGCTGATTGCGCTCCGCCTGGCCGACCGGCACGAACCGTCGCCGGTCGCAGAACCGGCAGCGGAGGCGGCAACGGCGTCCCCTCGCACCCGCCGATTTCTCGCCGTCGCATTCTTCTCCGGATTCCTGATGCTGGCGCTGGAAGTCGTGTGGTTCCGTTTCCTGTTGCTGACGCGAGACGATACGAGCCTGATCTTCTCCGTCATGCTCGCGATCGTCCTTGCCGGCATTGCAATCGGCGGGCTGGTCGCTTCGCAATGGTTCCGCAGCGACGAACGGGCCTACCGCTGGCTGCGCCACGTCACCTCGGCGTCGGCCGCGCTCGTCGTGCTGACTTACTGGGGCTACGACCTGTTCGCCGTTCATGAAGCCACCATGGATACCGCGACGCTCACTTTCGTCGGATTCGCCCTGTTCCTGATGTTCCCGGTCGCGGTTCTGTCCGGCATCGCTTTCACGATGGTCAATCGCGCCGTCAAGGAGGACCTTGGCGGTTCGGCGAGGACTGCGGGAATCGCCACGCTGTACAACACCGTTGGTGCAATGCTCGGTTCGCTGGGCGCCGGCTTCGTGCTGCTGCCGGCGGCCGGCATGGAGCTGTCGTTTTTCGTCGCGGCGGCCGGTTATTTACTGGTCGCTTTCGTTGTGCCGGTCGACGCGGCAGAGCGACGTCGCGTTGTCTTCGCCGATCGGGGCGCCGTCGCGGTCGCGCTGCTGTGCCTCGTCCTGTTTCCATTCGGCCTGATGCAGAAGCGCTTTTTCTCCGAGCGGATCGCGTGGCTGCCGACGCACGAGCTGGTCGGCGCGCGCGAGGGGCTGGTCGAGACGATTCGCTACTACAAGCGCGACGTTTTCGGTGAGCCGAAGTTTTATCGCCTGCTGACCAACGGCCATTCGATGTCGGCAACGACCGTGGCGGCGAAGCGCTACATGAAGCTTTACGTGTACCTGCCGTTGGCATTGCAGCCGGATATGCGCGATGTGCTCCTGGTCAGCTACGGCGTCGGCGCGACCGCGAAGGCACTCACCGATTCGCCGGGTCTCCAGCGCATCGACATCGTCGACATTTCGAAAGATATCCTCGAAATGAGCTCGATTATCTACCCGGGCGACGACAACCCGCTGCGTGATCGGCGTGTCGCGGTCCACGTCGAGGACGGGCGCTTTTTCCTGAATACGACCGGCAACCGTTACGACCTGATCACCTCGGAACCGCCGCCGCCGAAAATTGCCGGGGTCGTGAACCTGTACTCTCAGGAGTATTTCGAGTTGATCCGGGCACGACTGAATACCGGCGGCTACGCGAGCTACTGGCTGCCCGTGCAGCAGCTGACGCCGCTGGACATGATGGCCATCGTCCGGGCTTTCTGTAACGCCTTTGACGACTGCTCGCTCTGGTCGGCAGCGGGGCTCGAATGGATGCTGCTCGGATCGAACGGTGCGACGTCGCCGGTCGACTCCGCGCAGTTCGCCGCGCAGTGGCAGGTGCCGCACGTGCGGCAGGAACTGGTCGCGCTCGGGCTGGAAACGCCGGCCCAGCTCGGCTCGCTGTTCATGGGCGACGCCGAGTTCCTGAACGGGCTGACGGAGTTCGTCAAACCGGTGGTCGACAATCATCCTGCTCGCATCTCCTCGGCATCGGTTCGGAACGAATACGTCGATCTGTACGACTTCATGCTGGACGAGGGTCTGCGCGTCGGGCGATTCGAAGAGAGTGCGCTGATCCGCCGTCTGTGGCCGGCCGATCTGCGCGCAGAGGCCACGTCCTTTTTCGGCTACGAACGACTGATCAGGCATTATTTCACCGGCGGCACCTATCGCCGCGGCAACGACCCGTACCGGTGGGAGGCGATCGATCACCTGCTCAACGAGAGCTCGCTCACGACGCTGCCGCTCTGGCTGCTCGGCAGCGACCACGATACCCAGGCTATCGTTTCGCGCCTGCTGGAACGGGACGGTTACCGGGACGAGTTCGCGCTCGAGCTGGCACGCCGGTATACCGCCGAAAGGGATTTCGAGCTCGCGCTTTCCTACGCGAATGCGCACGTCACCGCGCGTGCGGAAGTATCACTGCCGGCATCCAACCTGTACCTGTACCTGCTGGCCAGGAACGGAATGATCGACCGGGCATGGTCCAAGATCGACGAGCTGTCCGGGCTCGAAGAACCGGAAGTCGACCGCTTCGTGACGTGGTACGTCGGTCGTTTCAGTCCCGGCGCTTCGACCGCGGCTCACGGCGGAATGCCGGGGACGGAACGCGCCGCCGGCCTCGGCGCATCAGGAGCGCCAGCTGCCCAGCCCTGAACCGAACCTCACGTCGCCGTCAGCCGATCGACAGGAAGCGCGACGCGTTCGCAATCTCCTCACGCTCGGTGTCACGGCTTGCGGTCAGTTCGAGTAACCGCGCATAGTGTTGCCGGGCCGCCGCCGCATTGTTCGATAGCTCGGCCGCACGTGCCGCACCGAACAGGCCGCGCAGGCGGTTGGGGTCACGCTGCAGCGAGCGTTCGAACTCCTGCAATGCACGCTCGGGCTCGCCCAGCTCGAGCAACAGGAAGCCCAGCTGTTCACGCGACGGGGCCACGTTACCGGGTGTTACAGGATGCTTGTCGCTGGAATCTTCCGCGTCGGCCGCCGCGATCATCAGGGGCAGGGCATCCTCGCGGCGCCCTTCGGCCAACGCAATCCAGGCATTGAGTGCCATCACCTGGAACCCGGTCTGGCCAACCCAGTAGCCGGCACCGCTGTCGGCCAGTGCCGAACGCAGCGCCTCGAGGCGCGAAACGCTGTCCCGTGCCCGTGCGACGTCGCCGCTGCGCGCGGCGCCGAGCCCGCGTGCGAACACGAGGATGGCCTCGGCCTGCGGGAAGCGGTTCCACGCCAGGCTGGTCGGCGCGAGTTCCAGTTTTGCGGCGCGCTGCCAGTCGCCGCGTTCCAGCGCGTAGCGCGCCGGAACGGCGGCGAACGCGTACGCCGCTGGCAGATTCTCCACGTCGACACCGCGTATCGTCGCGAGCTCATCGACCACCGCCTGTGCCGCGCGGTCCTGCGCCTGCTGCAGGTAGCCGTAGACGAGGTAGTCCATTGCGTGCAGCGCATCGTAGGTGCCGATGCCGAACGTCGATTCGCCGAGCTCGGCTTTGGCCGCTTCGTACGACGCGATATTGCTGGCGATCATTTCGCTCCACAGTCCGAGCCGGCTGAAGATGTGCGACGGCATGTGTAACGCATGTGGCACCGACGGCGCTATGTTCGCGTACGCGCGTGCGGCCTCGAGCCCCGCGTCTGCGAGGTCGGTGTAGTCATGGGTGTGTACCAGGTAGTGCGCGATGCCCGGGTGATCCGGGTTCTCGTCGAACAGCGGTTCGAGAATAGATGCAGCCTCGCGCTGTTTCGCGAACGTCTTGTCCGTCGGTACCGCGGTCACGTTGAGCACCAGTGCCAGGTAGATCCTGGCCTCGTCGTCATCCGGGTAACGGTCTACCAGTACGCGCATCGCGTTTTCGAGCGCCAGCGCACGATCGCGGTGCTCGCGCGTGTCGGCATTGTCCACGTAGGTCGAGAATGCCTCGATGTATTCCCGTTCCCGGGCACTCTTCGCCGGCATTCGCCGTGCGCTGCCGAGCGCTTCGGCCGAGGTCTGCACGGCGGCAGCATTCGGCGGCCACGCAAACGGGTTGCCCAGTGCTGTCACGGCAATGCCCCAGTACGCCATGCTGCACGCAGGGTCGAGTTCCAGTACCCGGGCGAACGACTCGCGCGCGGGCTGGAACCAGAACGAGTGCAGCAATGCCATGGCACGATTGAACTCGGCCTGCGCTGTGTTCGAGCAGCTGGTTGCGAAAGAAACGTTGCCGAGTTGCTCGGGTGCCGGCGGATGGCCGGAATGTGAGTGATCGCCGTGCTGCGACCAGGCGCTGGAGACTGCCAGCAGGGCAGATAGCAAAAGCGTTCGGAATGCGTTCAGTGGTTTCATTGACGTGTCTCGCGATTGCCGCGTCGGCAAAGGCCGTGCGCGGCTGGAAAAGCGGGTAATTCAAAGACTCGTTTCAGGGGCTTGCCGGCAGCGTGCGGCGCATCCGCGGACGGGCCCTGGAGGGAGATCGACTCGGCCTGCCAACTCCGGTCTGCGAACCTGGCAATCCTTTGAAACGTGACCCACGCCGCGCCCGGTATCAGGTCGGGCTGCGGGTTCGCTGCGATTCTACTGCCGAAGCAGGTCCCGCGGAAGATGCCCGGAGCGCGACGAGGAGCCGGAGACAGACTACATAGTGTTGCGTTCATCCGCCGTTCCCGTACCAGGAAAGGGTCCCTCGGGGGCTTCTCAAATGGCAAAGTAAAAGACGAACGGGGCGGCGAGCCACAGCAGTCCTTTTACCAGGAAAAACCAGAACGCAGCCGCACCGGCACGTCGCATCCACTTGCGACGGCTCAAGTAGTTCGTTGCCGCTATGGTCATCATCATGGTCATACTCCTCAGTCGTTGATGGTCAAAGGTCGACGGTCGACGAAGCCCGGCGGTGCGCCGGGCTTCGCGTCGTTGTCAGTGAGCAGCCCGGGCCGGCTTGCGGAACAGCCGTGCAAGGCCAGGTATCAGCATCGGCACGCGGCGCTTGTAGTCCGCATACTCCGGGTGCGCCATTGCGAGATCGTGTTCTTCGAACTGGATCGCAACCAGGATGTACAGCGTGGTCACGATGGCGAAGAACAGATGCGCCACGGTCATCGTCGGCGTTGCCCAGAAGATGAATAGCCAGCCGACGTAAAGCGGATGCCGCACGATGCGATACAGCACCGGTTGCTTGAACTGCGGCGGCTCGTAGGGCACGCCGCGGAAGTAGCGCCATGCCTGCCTCAGGCCGAACAGGTCGAAGTGATCGATCGCAAACGTGCTGGCCAGGAGCAGCAGCCAGCCGAAGGCGTAGGCCGAATAAAGCGCAACACGCGCAGCCGGAGACTGGACGTCCCAGACGATGCCGCCGATCGGCTCCCAGAACACGAAAAGCGCAATCAGCGCCAGGCTGGAGAACAGCACGTAGGTGCTGCGCTCGGCCGCCACCGGCACGATCCGGGTCCAGGCGCGCTTGAACGCGGGCCGGGCCATGATGCTGTGCTGGAGCGCGAAAACGGTCAGCAGCAGGGTATCGATGGCCAGCGCTTTGAGGGTCGAGACGGTGGGTACCGAGTCGATCGATTTTGGTACGATCAGGTTGCCGATAAAGCCGATGGCATACAGGAACGTGGCGAAAAAGATGGCGTAACAGGCGACGCCATAGAGCAGGGTCAGAACGCGTTTCAACATGGTGTCCTCCTTTCCGGACTTCGCTAAGTTGTTGATGCAGAGAGCGTTATCTCTTGCGGCGCAGTCTGGGGCAGGCATGTCTCTCTGGTCATGACCGATCGCTGACCATACGCTGACCATCTCGTGACGCGTGGCAGGAACGGGGGGAAGATGAGCGAATCGCCCGCCGGCGTGTTCCGGTTCAACGATTGCGAACTGCACCTCGCGGCGCGCGAGCTCCGGCGGGGCGGGGAGGTGGTGCCGCTCGAGCCGCGGGTATTTGCGCTGCTTGCCTACCTGATCGAGCATCGCGGGCGCGCGGTGGACAAGGACGAGATCCAGGATGCGGTCTGGACGCGTATGGTCGCCACCGAGACCGCGCTGACGCGCGCCATCATGAAAGCGCGCCGGGCCGTCGGCGACAGCGCCGATATGCAGGCGGTGATCCGTACCGTGCACGGGCACGGCTACCAGTTCGTCGCAAAGCTCGAAGATGCTGAGCCTGCGCCCCGACGGCGCCGGACCGCGAAGTTCGACCTGCGCCCCGGCATCGTTGCGGCGGCAATCGGCGCCGCGGTCATCGCGCTCGTCGTCGCCCTCTGGCCCGCGGCGCCGCTTTCAGACGACCTACGAATCGCCGTCATGCCGATCAGGGACGAATCCGGCGACCCGGAATACGGCTGGGTGGGCCTGGGCCTCCTCGGCTACGCGCGGGACCTGCTCGTGCAGGATGCGGCGCTCGGCGTCGTCGAGGCATCCGAGGCGATTCGCTTCTCAGAGGTACACGGGCAGCCCGATGAAGCCGGTGCGCCAGCGGCGCTCGAACAGCTGGCTGATCTTTACGGCGCCAGTCACCTGCTGTTGAGCAGACTGGAGAAGAATGCAAACGTCCTGCGCCTGAGCTTTTCCCTGCACGGCCCCGGCGAACGCGTCGAGCGCGGCACGATGGTCGGCGCGGATCCTTCACAGCTCCTGCGCGGCATGGTCCGCAGCGTGCACGATGCGCTCGGCGTGCGCGGCGGTCGCACGAACGAAATCACGCTGATTGCGGAAGACCCGTTCATCAACGAGGCCTACTCGCGGGGGCTTGCGCTGGCGCTCGAGGGGCGCTGCAACGAGGCGCTGGAGCTGTTCGAAGTCGTGCTCGCCAACAGCGACGACATCAACCGCGCGCACTATCAGTGGGCGAGCTGTGCACGCATCGCCGGGCGCTGGCAGGAAGCGGAGGCGGCGTTCAAGCGCATTCTCGACGAAGTGCCGGTCGAGCCGGCAAACCCGCTGCGTGCAATTGCCGCGCACGGCCTGGGCACTGTCTACATCCGCACCGGACGCAGCGCGGAGGCACGCGACGTGCTGGCGCAGGGGCTTGCGGAGGCGCAGCAGGTCGGCGACAGGAAACTGCAGGGCATGATACTGAACAACCTCGCCATCGAGGCGAAGGATCGCCGCGAGCACAGCGAAGCGCGCGATCTTTTGGCGCGTTCAATCGTCGCGTACACCGAAGCGAACACCGGCATCCTGCCCGGCCAGATCCCGGCGGCGCTCGCCAACATCGACATGGCCGAGGGTAATCTGGCCGACGCCGAAATCCATCTCGATCAGGCGCTTGGCGCGTTCCGTGCCACCGGCGATCGCCGCAACGAAGCGATGATGCTGAACAACATGGGCTATCTGAGGCGCCTGCAGGGGCGCATCGACGAGGCCGAGCCGCTGCACCTGGAATCGCTGGAAATTCGGCGGGAGATCGGCGACCGGGTTGGGCAGGGCCGCATTCTCGGAATGCTGTCGGTCCTCTACGAAAACGAGCGGCGATACGAGGACGCGAAGGCCGCGGCGCGGGAAGCGCACGACATCGCCAGCGCCGCCAACGACAAGCTGTTCATGGCGACCAGCCTCGCGCAACTTGCGCAGGCCGAGTTTTCGAGCAGCAACCTGGATGCGGCGGTCGCCGCGTACGAGGAGTCGGGCGAGATTTTCGAGAGCATCGACGATTACTCACGCGCAGCGCAGGTAAAGGTACGTCTTGCACGCATCGACAAGCAACGCGGCGACCTGGACGCTGCAGATGCGAAAATCGGGGAGGTGCTGGCGCTCTCGATGCGCGAGGCGCTGCACGAGCCGATGCTCGAATCCATCGAGCTCGCGGGGGACATCGCGCTCGACAGGGGGGATGCACAAGCCGCCGTGGAACGCTACCGGGATACGCTGCGCCGAATCGAAGAAACCGGGTTTGTCGTGACGCGAACGCGGGTGACGATCAAGCTCGCCAATCTGCTGCTCGACTCTGGTGACATCGGTGCAGCGGAACCACTGATAGGCAACCTGATCGGTGAAGGCGAGTCGGCCGACGCGCTTCGCGTTCGCGCACGCTACGCATTCGAATCGGGCGACGCGGCGCGGGCCGTGGAGCTGATGGAGGACGTGCGGAAAAGCGCTGCCGCGGCGTGGACCGCTCGCGACGACGAGACGATGTCCAGATTCAGAGATGCTATAAAAGATTGACGTGTTCAGATGCGCGGTGCGCGACAGACGATCTCACATACGCTTACTAGACCTAGAAAGACGAGATATATAACTGCACACGCACATCTGTCGGCGGACACAAGAGGGCTTGTCGATGTTGACGCAAACCTGTCCGATTTATCGATATGTCGCAGGCAAACGAAGAAAAACCTGTCGCGGTCTGCGATCTGTCCTTACCTCTGAACACAAGAGCCTGCGCGCGAATGGTCTCAAGCGCCACGTCAGCATGACGGAAACAAAAATTATGCATTACGCTTTGCGATCGTTCGTATTTGTTCTTTTCAGCATCGCACACATCGCTTCGGCAGCTGAGCTGACACCGGGCGATATCGAATTTCTCAAAGAAGAATCATCGAGCCGCTTTGAAGATGATCTCACGTCCGGCGATGCTGAGGACATGCTCTACAAGGCTGTGCTGGAGAATCGATCGCCCGATCGAGTGGTTGCAAGATTCGCCCGTTCGCTCGGTGTGGACAAAGAAGAGGCGGAGAAACATGCCGTTGCCATCGTGCAGTCCGTTCGACTCAGAGAACAATGCGGGTTTGGGGGGGTCGAAGATTTCTGCATATTTGAGCCCGGCACACCAGCATACGATGCAATTGCGGACAGCGTGGTGAGTGACTCGCCGGGAAGCGTTGTGGTCAGTATCGGACAAAACCTGCATAGTGTGCGCGCTATTCCACGAGATGCAGTGGCTGTCTATATCGGATTAACGCTTCACCATCCGCGCGCAGCGGAAAACTTTGCCGAGTTATTTCGATACGGTCATCTTCTGGAATTTGCGGTTGGCACGTTAGCAGCCGATCCGTCTCATCCGCTGGGGGCCATTGTCATGCGCGATCTGGCGACTTCGCGTGAGGACTCCTGTACAAACGCGAAAAATCCGTCTTTTGTAGCGCTCATCGATGTGGCGAGATCGAAATCTGACTCTGCTACAGCAGCATCGGAACGTATCACTTATGCGCTGTATACCGAAGCGCTTGTCTGGTCCTTGCTCTGGAGCGGAATGACCGAATCCGCCTTGCGAATCTTCGAAGCAGATGGCGAACTCCTCTACGCGCACTTGCTGTCACCAGCGCCGGATCTGGTGAGCAAGGATGACAGGAACCGCTACGCACGGCGCAGCGCTGAACTGGCGCTTGACCTTGCCTACGCTTATTACGACCAGAACAGTCTCGACCAGGCTGAAAAGATGATGGCAGCATCATCAAGAATATTCAGGATGGCAGGCGTGAAGGAAACGCCGAAACCGGAAATCGCTGCCCTGAAGGAAATCATGGCGCCCGGGCTGTCAGCCACGGACGTTTATGACCGCTACGTTTACGGGCAAAGAACCGAGTCCATCGCAGAATCGAGCGCTGTTGATGATAGCGACTGGATATCGATAGAAGGGTGGCTTTTCTTGCTTGAGAAAAGGCCACCGGTAGTTCGGTCGATTGTATCGAGATACCTCGATACGGCAGGATACGATGACATGGCTGAGTACCTGTCGCACGACAGGAATCCAGGTTGCCACGACAGCGATGATTCTATTGGCATGCTTCTGGATATCCTGCCGGAATCATTCGCGGGCCGACGCGAGCACTGGCGCGAAACGATAGCGGATAATTTCCGTGATGCTAACGGAGTGGATTCGCGTAGCGGCGATACCGACTCGCCGTCATCTACGGAATCTAACGGCGTCGGCTGGATAGAGCGAAACTTGCCAGCAGAATATCAGCGGCAGGAATTGAGCGAGACCGAGGAAACAAATCTCGCAGTACAGCTACCTTCCGACGCATATTTGCCAGTCGATCCCGGCTCAATCGTTCGTTTCGACTCGACGGATGATGAGTACAGGATGATTTACATGTCCTCTGCAATTGACCGGCCCGGCGAGATCCCCGCATACGGATTCTGGTATCAACAAACCGTCAATGGACGCGCGGACTGGGCAGCGCCAGTGTACCTGGGGCTGCAGCAGTACTTTCCCTATGTAATCGTCAGCGATTCGAAGTTGCCGCTGTTCCGCAATGGCAAACTTCAGATCGAAGTCGAAGTGCGAGAAATCGACCCAGCGTCGATTTCGTTCCCGCCAGTCGCTTTGTCCTTGAGGCGATTGGAGCTGAACAAATTCATCGAAATCGAGTTCGACCTGCTAACTCGCGATAGTGATAACGACTATCTGACTGATATTGTCGAACGTCGCCTCGGAATGAACGCGCAGTCCCGAGACAGCGACGGCGATGGCATTGACGATGGGGTCGACTCGTTGCCCCTGACTGCATATGACCCGTCGACGCCACAAGAGCGTATAGAGCTGGCTCTTGTTATTGTTGAGGAGATTTTTGGTTACGAACGGGCAGCGCTCATGGTTGCACCGGACCTCGCAACAGATGCTGACGATGTATCGATCGCGGTCGACAGTTTCTTAGCGCGACCGCCTATGGACACACCGACGCTTTTCCTGCGGGCCGATCCGGAAATTTTCTCGGGAATACGTCTTCCCGATCGCCTGATTGTGCTCGACGAATCATCTGAATTTTCGCCGAATTCAGCGCAGGCACCGTTTTACCCGGTGGAAATACTGAATTTGTTCACCAAATCAGATGGACAGGAATTCTACGTCGAATGGTCAGCTTCCTGGACCGGTGGCATCTTCGTCATTCTTTGCGTCGAAGGGGCCTGTGATACGAAAATGGTTTCATACTGGATTACCTGATAATTTTCGTCGCACCGCACCGTAAGACCGTGGCCGGTCACGACAGGCGACTTCCGCCGACGATCGACAACCTGTGAATTGCGATAACGAAACTTCGTTGCAGTCAATCTGCAGGATTTTCGCCGGATTCGTGTCTCCACCAGGAAATTTTCGATAAGCCGGCGGCATATGATGCGCCTGCTGCCCTGATGCAGTTACGAGATGCGTGTTATTCGGTGGTCGCGGCGATCCTTCCTCGGGCCCGAGTCACAACCAGTGACGTGATCCAGGCGACGATGCCAGCCTGCGCCAGCAACACGAGCACGGCGGGCATGGAACTCATTAGCACACCGAACAACGCGAGAACGATGAGTATGCCAATGAGAAATCCGGAGCTGAACCTGTAAACCTTGAGTTTGCGTTCCGACAGCTTGGCCGGCGACGAGAACGCGACGACCAGCGAAAATATCAGCCAGCCGACGGTAGCCACGCCCAGCAGACCCATTGCAACGAAAGCCGGCAGCAGCGCCCCTAACGCCGAGATGCCGCCGTCGGCGAACGCAGGTAGCGGCAATGCCGCCAGTGCGCCGCCGCAGTTAGAGTGCCGGGTCGACGACATAGCGGACACCCATTTCCCCGGCCCAGTCGTTGATCGGGTCGATGTAGTCCGCGATCAATGTGCGCAGCTCGTTTTGCCGCTGCTCCCACTGCACCGACAGGTCGCGCATCCGGGTCCGTGCACCGTCCGTCACCGGCGCGCCGGAGGCGTCGATGACATCCATCAGGTAACGCAGCTGCCCGTCGAGCATCGTCTCCCAGGCGTCCTCGTCCTCGTAGGTTTCGTGCAGGCGCTGGTTGATGAGCGATTCCCAAGCGTCGATGCCGGCGACGGCGGCATCACCCATTTCATGCAGGCGCTCGTTGTCGAATGCGTCCATCAGCGCCTTGATCTGCGCGCGGGATCGCCTTGCCTGCTCGAGCGTCCCAAGTACCTCGTTCAGCGTTCCCTTTACGCTATTCAGCGTTGTGGCCCATTCGTCGATTGCCGCATCGCTCGCAAACGAGCGCGGGTCTTTCGTCACGCGAAACGTCACCGAGTCGGACGCGTCACCGACCGTAATGCGCGCCGTATACTCGCCGGGCGCAACGCTCGGCCCGTCATAGCCCGCCTGAAGCAAAAGGTCGTCGATGCAGCGGATGTCCTCGGAGTTCAGGTCCCAGCTCCAGTGGTTGAGGCCTTCTTCCGTCTTCGGATATTCGAGTTCGAATGGGCGGCGCGGATCCATGTTGCCGATCTCGCACCGGTCCTGGTCCGACTCCTTGTTCGACATCGTGCGCACGAGCCGGCCGCGGCTGTCGATGATCTCGATCGTCATTTCGACGTCCTCGTCCGGCTCGTCGCGCAGGTAGTAGTAGAGCGGCACCTGGTGCGGCGGGTTGCCGCCCTCGAAGTCGCCGGCGCGGCTGCGCGGCTTGCCCATCGGCCAGGTCGGCGGCGTGTACAGGTGCACGGCCTTTCCCGCCAGCTCGTCGCTCGCCTGGCGCAGCACCCAGAGGTCGTCCAGTACCCAGAACGAGCGCCCCTGCGTGGCGACGGCAAGGCCGTCGGCCCGCGCGCGCAGGTCCGTGATCGGCACCGCCGGCAGGTTCAGGTCCAGCGACTGCCATCTGTCACCGTCGTTGTACGAGACGAACATACCTTTTTCGGTGCCCGCATAGAGCATGCCACGTACGACGGGATCTTCGCGCACGACGCGGACGAAAGCGCCGTCCGGAATGTTGCTGTCGATGCGCTGCCAGCTGCGGCCGTGATTCGTGGTCTTGTAGATGTACGGGTCGAAGTCATTCAGTTTAAAACCGGTGACCGCAAGATACGCGGTGCCCTCCGCGTGCGGCGACAGCTCGATCGCGTTGATCATCGCCTCGCCGCGGTGTGGCGGCGAGACGTTCTGCCAGTTTGCGCCGCCGTCTCGGGTCAGGTGCACGAGTCCGTCGTCGGCGCCAACCCAGATCGTGCCCTCGGCGTTTTCGCTTTCGACGATGTAGTAAATCGTGTGATAAAACTCGGCGCCGACGTTCTCCGGCGTCAGCGGCCCGCCGTTCCTTCCCATGTGGTCCGGGTTGTTGCGCGTCAGGTCCGGGCTCACTTCCTCCCAGTTCAGGCCGCGGTCCGTGCTCTTCAGCAGCATCTGCGTGCCGTAATAGATCGTCGAATGGTCGTGCGGCGACGTGATCACTGGCGGGTTCCAGTTGGCGCGGTATTTCAGATCCTTCGAGTCGCGTCCGTAGACGTGCTCCGGGTACGGAATGATGTAGCGAGTCTTCCTGTTCTCGTGGTTGTACTCGGTCAGCGTGCCGTTGATCGTCGTCGCGTAGACCAG
>CALKYK010000238.1 GCA_938003715.1 uncultured Gammaproteobacteria bacterium | reverse complement strand
CTTCGATCGCCTATGGGTGCACGACTGCGAAGCGCCGGGGCTGATGGCGCTCGACCCGTGGTGGATCAATTTCTTCGAGAACGTCGCCACGGTGCAATTCGACCATCGGCTGCTCGCAATCACGACTTTCGTCCTGGTGTTCGTCTACTGGTGGCGCATGCCGAAAGCGGAACTCCCGGCGCGCGCGCGGAAAGGCGTGAATGCGCTGCTGCACACGGCGGTTCTGCAGGTGGTGCTCGGCATCGCGACGCTGTTGCTCGTCGTGCCGATTGCGCTTGCGGCCGCCCACCAGGCGACCGCGATGCTGCTCTTCACCGTCGCGATCTACCTCTGCCACGCGATGCGCTCACCCGACCCGAAGCTCTCCTAGTCGGCCATCGTGGCGCGGGCAGGCCAGCGCTTCGGCGTGGCGGCTGACCGACATCCAGCGCCGCCAGGCGACGCGCGCCGGGATGCCGAGGTCGCGCAGCGCGTGCCGATGATCGACCAGCACCGTCGCCGCGGCGGCGACGGACAATGCTCGCCAGGCTGCGACGAATATCGCACGGCGCCAGGCACTGCCGGTTTGCGTGCGGAGGAAACTGCAATGAAAATCGAGATGCGACAGCTCGTCGTCGACGAGCTTTTCTAGCAGCGATTTCAAACGGCTTTCCGGCAACTTCGTCGCAAGCAGGTGGTAGTAGCAGATGCCGACGACTTCTGCGGCCAGCAAAACCATGACCTTGAGCCGCAGGCCGATCAGTCGGCGACCCCAGACGAAAAGCTTCGCGGTCCAGTTTTCGCGGATCAGCTCGCCGCCGAGCATCCGCACCGCGCAGGCCAGCAGTTCGGCATGGTGATGTTCCTCCGCGACGAAGAGCTCCATCGCTTCGGCGTAACAGGCGTCGATCTCGGCGATCGGTGAACGGAGTGAATACTCGACAATCGTGCCGCCGCGCGATTCACCGAGCTGGAATACCACCAGCGATCGGGCGACAGATTTCGGAATCGAGGCAAGCTGCGGTTCGTCCGCAAACTGGTCAGGCCGGGGCCTGCCCCTGCGATGCACAAAAAGATTGCGCCACTGACGCCAGTCGGGTGTGAACTTCGGGTTTCCCTGCTGCATGACTCCGGGCCTCCATTGCTTGTCCCGGTTTTCGTTGTACGCAGAAATGCTGGCAACCTCGGGCGGAAAATATGCCGAATTGTGGTCGACGAATTTTGCTCGACGACAAACGCTGCCCAAACTCGCGAGTTTTGTGCGGAGCCCGTGCAGTGCACGGCCAATAGGCATGGCAATGACGTATCGCCCCGCTGCAACGGCCTCTGCTAGACTCGACCCACGATCTGGTACGGCGTTCCACCATGTGACATCGGGGCCGGCACCGTGCCACATCGCCGTATTCAGACAACAACAAGAACGCCATGAGCAAAGTACCGTCCGACATCGAGATCGCCCAGGCGGCGAAGAAAAAACCCATCGCCGAGATCGCCGAACGGCTCGGCATCGGCGCCGACGGCATCATTCCCTACGGCAACGACAAGGCGAAGATCAGCTACGAACAGCTGGCAAAGATCGACGGTGAAAGTGACGGCCGGCTGATCCTCGTCACCGCGATATCGCCGACACCCGCCGGAGAAGGCAAGACCACGACGACCGTCGGCCTGGGCGACGGGCTGAACGCAATCGGCAAGAACACGATGATCTGCCTTCGCGAGCCGAGCCTCGGTCCCTGCTTCGGCATGAAGGGCGGCGCGGCCGGCGGCGGTTACGCGCAGGTCGTGCCGATGACCGACATCAACCTGCACTTCACCGGCGACTTTCATGCGATCGGCGCAGCGCACAACCTGCTGTCCGCGATGATCGACAATCTCATGCATTGGGAGAACCAGCTCAACATCGACCCGCGGGGCGTCACCTGGCGACGCGTCGTGGACATGAACGATCGCGCGCTGCGCATGATCACGTCCGGACTCGGCGGCTATCACAACGGCGTCGTGCGGGAGGCGGGCTTCGACATCACCGTCGCGTCGGAGATCATGGCCGTGTTCTGCCTCGCGACCAGCCTCGAGGACCTTCGCGAACGCATGGGTAACATCACGATCGGCAACACGCGGGACGGGAAGCCAGTACAGGCGCGGGCGCTGAAAGCGGAAGGCGCAATGACGGCGCTGTTGCGCGACGCATTCCAGCCAAACCTCGTGCAGACACTCGAGAACAATCCGGCCCTGATGCATGGCGGGCCTTTTGCCAATATCGCACACGGGTGCAACTCGGTGATGGCGACGAAGACCGCGATGAAGCTCGCCGACTACGTCGTCACGGAAGCCGGATTCGGCGCCGACCTCGGTGCGGAAAAGTTCTTCGACATCAAGTGCCGCAAGGCCGGCCTGAAACCGGATGCGGTCGTGCTGGTCGCGACCACCAAGGCGCTGAAGATGCACGGCGGAGTCGCCAGGTCGGACCTGGCCCGGGAAAACGTCGATGCCTTGAAGAAAGGCTGCGCGAACCTCGGGCGCCACATCAGAAATATCGGCCAGTTCGGTGTGCCGGTCACCGTCGCGATCAACGAGTTCGTCACCGACACGCCGGCCGAACACCAGGCGATCGCCGATTTCTGTGCACAGTTCAACGTCAAGTGCACGACGTCGTCGCACTGGGAAAACGGCGGCAAGGGCGCAATGAAACTCGCCGAAGCAGTCGTGTCGCTCATCGACAATCACACGTCGCAGTTCAGGCCGCTGTACAGCGACGACGTGTCGCTGTGGGAGAAAACGCGTCGCATCGCGCGCCAGATCTACGGCGCCGAAGACATCATGGCGGACAAGAAAATACGCGAGGAGTTCGCGCGGTTCGAAAAAGCCGGCTACGGCAAGTACCCGATCTGCATGGCAAAAACCCAGTACAGCTTCTCGACGGATCCGCAGCTGCTCGGCGCGCCCGAAGGCCACGAGGTGCCGGTGCGCGAAATCCGCCTCGCCACCGGCGCGGAATTCCTCGTCGTCATCTGCGGCGCCATCATGACCATGCCCGGGTTACCCCGGGTGCCGGCAGCGGAGGCCATCGACGTCACGAAGGATGGCCGCATCACCGGCCTGTTCTGATCGGAAGCATGACCATGCGAAAGTTGTTGTTGACGCTGCTCGTCGTGTCCCCGGCCCTGGCCGCCGGCCAGTCCAAGGGCGAAGCACAGCTCCGCTGGGAGCGCATGAACCAGATTCGCCAGGAAAAATTCGACCTGGTATTGCCCGAGGTCATGCGCGAGAACGACGTGGACATGTGGATCACCGTGAACCGGGAGGGCTTCGACGACCCGTTGACCGAGGACTTCGGCAAGGGCTACGTCGGCAGCTACGGCTACTACGTGTTCACCGATCGCGGCGGCGACCGAATCGAGCGCGCGATCCTCGGTGTCGGTACGGCGCTGGTAGAAGACAACGGCGCCTACGACATCATGGGCAGCCCGGATGAACTTCGTGCCTTCGTCGAGGCCCGCGACCCGCAGACGATAGCGCTGAACTTCGCCCGCAACATCGGAGCCGCGGACGGCCTGAGCTACACGAGCTACCAGAAGCTGGCCGAAGAGCTCGGGTCGAAGTATGCCGGGCGATTCGTCTCTGCCGAAAAACTCGCGTCCGACTTCCGGTCACGACGGGTCGCGACCGAAGTCGCTGCATTTGCCTGGGCCGGAGAGATGTCGCGCAATATCGCCGAGCGTGCGTTTTCGAACGAGGTCATCACGCCCGGCAAGACCACGCTGGCGGACGTTGCCTGGTGGATGCGTGAACAGCAGTTTGCGAACAATCTCGGCACCTCGTTCGGCATGCCGTCCGTCTACATCACGGGGCCCGACGGCTTCGTCGCGCTGTCCAACGATCACGTCATCCAGCGCGGTGACTTCCTCGCCATCGACTGGGGCGTCGGTTACCTGAATTTTTTCACCGATATCAAGCGCCACGCGTACGTGCTCCGCGAGGGCGAAACGCATTTGCCGGAAAGCTTCCAGAAGGCATTCGACAACGGCCGCACGGTGCGCGATATCCTGAAAAACAACATCAAGGCAGGGCGCACGGCGGGTGAAACCTACGACCTGCTCAATGAACGCATCAATGCCGCCGGCTTTCGCATCATGGAAGAGTTCAACCGGCCGACCGACGATCCTTCCATCATCGACGTCATCATCGGCTGCCATTCGGTCGGCAACCTGGGACACGGGATCGGACCGTCGATCGCCTGGTTCAACCCGGAACGCATGACCTATATGATCCATCCCACGAACATGTTCTCGATCGAGCTGTTCGCGTACACGGCGATACCGGAATGGGGCGGCAAGAAACTGCGGATCCCGCTCGAAGACGACGCGATTGTTACAGAACGGGGTGTCGAATGGCTGTATCCGGTCAACCAGGAAGTACTGCTGATTCGCTGAGCGGCCCGATTCGCCGGAGGCACCGGCCATGAAATATCTATACGCGATTGTGTTCGCCGCCCTTCTGTCCGGCGCGGCGTCGCGCGCCCATCATTCGTGTGCCACGCTTTACGACACGCAAAACGTCGTGGAGATTTCCGGCGTGTTGTCCGACGTGAAAATCCGCAGCCCGCATTCGTTTTTCGAAGTGGACGTCGTCAGCGCGAGCGGCGAAACGAACACCTGGGAGGTCGAGGCGCATGCGCTGCCGATACTGCGCCGTCTCGGTATCACGAAGGATACGCTCGAGGTAGGCGACGGCGTTCGCTTTCGCGGACCCCGCAGCCGCCGCCCGGACAAGCTGCTGCTGTTCGGCGCGGAAATTTTTACCGCCGACGGCAGGTACTTCGAGATGCTGAACTCGATCCGCCGCGAACCGGAAGTCAAGATCACGAACGCGCGCGCCGGCGCCACTGGGCTGGATCGTTTGACCGGAAAATGGATGACGTTCATCACCGGCCAGCGCGTGTCCGATACGCCGATGCCGCTGACCGAGGCCGGCCGGGAAGCCCGACGCAACTTCGATCCTGCGCTCAATTCCTCTTCGGAGTGCGTTTTGTCGAACCTGCCGTCGCTGTTGATGATTCCCTACGTGTACGAGATCACGCGCGACGGCGACGCCGTATCGATCTTTCACGAGTACGGGCACCTGACGCGCAACGTCGTACTGGGTGCCAACGAGCCGGACGTCACCGATCCTTCCTACGGCGCGCGCACCGGCCGTTTCGAAAACGAAACGCTGATCATCGAGTCGACGGCGTTTCCGGCCCTTCCGGCAGGCCTCGCGTCGGGCTGGGAGCCGAACGGCAACGGCCGCGACATACCGTCGAGCGCGCAAAAGTCGCTGGTCGAGCGCTACACGGTCAACGAGGACGCGTCAGTGCTGACCGTCGAGTACACCGTGACCGACCCGGCATACCTCACCGAGCCTTATACCGGCACGGTCGTCTGGCACCGTATGCCGGACGACTCTCCGGTTTACGAGTTCGACTGTGACGCGGAAATTGCGATGCGCTCGACGCAGAACGCGGTAACGGTGGAACGGTAAGACGCGACGCCAACTTTCCGTTGACCATCGAAATTCGATTGGCCTCGATAAGGAGTCCATCAATTCAAGTGTCGGATACCGGACAGCCAATGAGGCGAAATGCGTTTTCCAGAAGTTGAAATTTTCCGACGGAGACGCGAACGGTGACCAGTCCGTCGACCTTTCTCGCATCTGTCAGGACAATGCCGAAGCTTAAAACCTGGTTGTTTCGACGTGCCCCATAGACAATCGGGAATTGATTCGACACGGACCAAGATTCATCACCACTCCCGTGATCGGACGTAACATGTCGCCACGAATATTGAACCCGAAGCGTCTCGTAACTTCTTGAGACCCGTCTATTGACCATGAACGTAATTCCGATTCTGCGGGTCGCCGCGCAGTCAACCGGAGCGGGACCGGGAGGCTCGGTCGGATGTCGGTACGTGCTGTCGTAGATCAGGGTACCGGTCTCTACCTGCTTGAAATACTCGCGCGGATCGGCCAGCTCGTCAGTGGTCAACACGTATCGGACCAGTTGAATTCCATCGTACCTCGGAGAATCCGCCATGATACAAACCGGAAGAAACAATACGGCGGCCAAAATCGCAATGCGCTTGCCAACGCTCGACATACTTGAGTTCAGCACGGCGAGTTCCACGACCATTCAGCGAACGGAAATGGGCTGGTAAGCAACCGTTCCACTCGTCAGTCTGCCTCGTCGATCGCTCGCAGGCGTTCCTCGATGAACGTGCGAAATTCCGGCCGCCAGTCCGTCTCATTGCGGCTCAGCCAGTCCCTAGCGCCGGGATTTTCGATGATCGAATCGATGATCCTTGCCGTCGTGTCGAATTCCTCCGGCTTGCCGCCGATCGACAGGTGACGCAGGTACGCCGCCTGGAACGCGGTGAGCGTGTTGCGCATGACCATGCTGAAGCGAAAGCGGTCCATTCCCTTGAGCGCATCGTCGCTTCCGAGCCCTTTCAGGAATATCTCCGCGACTTCGGGGTGAACGATGAACAGTTCGCGCATCCGGTTCGCGGATTCGACGTTGCGTTCGAAAGCGGCAAGTTTGGACGCTTCCACGCTGCGCGCGATCTGCTGCGTGTTCTGGCGAATCTGGATAGCCAGGTATATGAGCGACGCGACGACCGCGACGCCGCCGATCATATCGCCAACCGCACCCCAGTCCTGGATCGTCATTCCCGCCTCGCGCAATATATTTGTTGACGATGCGAAAATTCTAACACCAGCGAGTGCCGGCGCCCGCCGATTGACAGGGGTGGCAAACCGTCGGCTGCGTATCAGTCCTGTCGCTGCGTCGACGAAATCTCGGCAGACAATAAAAGCCAGTTTTCGCCTTCGCGAATCCAGGTATTCGACACGTAGCCGGAAAAGCCCTCGGCTACGGGGCCGTCCGGGCCAGCAAATTTCTCACTGATCCTGAAACGCAAGATTGCAAGATCGTCGTACAGGTCGACTGCGAGCAACTCGTTGTCGCGCTCGGCGACGCGCATCCCGTAGTCCCACCACGCTTCGAGACTGCGGACAAACTTTTCCCGACCTTCGTACACCTCGCCCATTGCCCAGCGCGTGTAGTTCGGATGCAGAAGCCGCTCGTATGCCTGCCACCCGGCGCCGTCCGCCAGCGTCGCCGCCGACAGGTCATGCACGGCTTTGCGAAGACCGGCATCGGCGATCTCCGCTTCAGCGCCGGCGTTCGTGGAAACAAACGCAACCAGTGTGCAGACCACCAGTACGATCCTGTGCATGTCGCTCTCCCCATTGGCGGCCGGATTTGTAATCTTGTTCAAAAGCCGCAGTCGATTCGCTTGTCGGATTGGACCGTGTCAATGACATGAGTTCCGCATTCCTTATAACCGTTCGAATGATTGCCTTCCGACGTCGCACGATACGGTGTTGCGATTGCGTAAACGAAAAGGCAGGCTACGGCATCGAAGCAGAAACGAGACGATTGATGGCGCGACCAGCCGCGATAGCAGCCCTTCATTTCCTTGTCTGTGCCGCCGAAGCAATCGCATCCGACGTCACGGTATTTCGCGACGTGACGATCCTGCCGATGACCGGGGACGGTCCGCTCGCCGCATCGCAGGTGGTCGTGCAGGACGACAAAATCGTCCGGGTATCGACGTCCGACGCCGAGCTGCCTCCCGACGCGCGCGTGATCGAAGGCTCCGGGAAGTTCCTGATGCCCGGCCTGGCGGACATGCACGTGCACTACTGGTCGAACAACGAGGGTCCGCTCTATCTGGCGAACAGCGTCACGACCGTTCGCAATATGTGGGGATCGTCCACGTCCTTCGTTCTCGATGCGCGGGCGAAGTCGGGCAGCGATGCGGCCCCGCACATCTACACGCCGGGACCACTGATGGACGGGCCCGAACCGATCTGGGGCGAAGGATCGATCATGCTGACTGCGCCGGCGCAGGCAGTCGGCGCGGTGGAGAGCCAGCGCACGACGGGCTACCGCGCCGTCAAGCTGTACGAGGGCCTCACGCCGGAGATCTTCAAAGCTGCCGTCCAGGCGGCGCAGCAACGCGACATGCAGGTATTTACACACACCCCGACCGGCATGACGGTCGACGAGGTCATTGCCCTCGGCGTCGACAGCATCGAGCACTTCAACAACGTCGAGGACGCCGTATTTGCGTCTGAAAACGACGCAGACGGCGCAAGCTGGTTTGCGAAGTGGGCCGGCGCCGACGATGAGAAGATGCGCGCGCTGGCGAAGCAATCAGCAGAGATGGGCGTTGCGCACGTGCCGACGTTTGCCGTTATCGCGAAGCGCTACGAGTACGGCGCGGACGCCGACGCGTTCTTCGCGCGTCCCGAAGCGGGGTACGTGGGACCCGGTGTCTCCGGATGGTGGATGGGCAGCGCATCGCGCATGGGGGCTTACGACGACGAGAAGCAACGAGCCGCCGAAAGCCAGCGCACATTCGCCAGGCATCTTTTCGAGGCCGATGCGCCGCTCCTGATCGGCACCGACACGCCGAATCCATTCGTGTTACCGGGTTTCGCGATTCACGATGAACTTGCCGCGTTCGTCGAGGCCGGCATCCCGGTCGAGGACGTGCTGCGCATCGCCACGGTCGAGGCGGCGAAGTTTCTTCGCGAAGGGGATGAATGGGGAGTGATCCGGGAGGGCGCGCGCGCCGATCTGGTGTTGCTCGACGCCGACCCGCACGACGACCTTTCGGTACTCAAGTCACCGATCGGCGTCATGGTCAACGGCAACTGGTATGCCGCCGCCGACCTGGCAGAAAGGCTGGCCGCATTGCATGCCGAAATCGCGGCCGAATCCGCGTCGCAGTCGCCTGCGACACAGTAGTAGCCTTTAACGGTCAGTCAGGCCGGCACTCGGTGACGACGATGCCCCACTCGTCTCCGGGGCACAGCGCCGATTCGATGGCATCCGCCAGTTCCGTCGCGTCGAACGGCTTCTCGATGAACCTTACCGCGCCCATCTCCATCGCGCGCTCGCGCAGCCCCGCCTGCTTGCTCGCGGTAATAAACACGATCGGCGTCACTGCCGTCTGGTTGAGTTGCTGCAGGCGCTCCGCAACGACGAATCCGTCGCCGCCCGGCAGGCCGATGTCCAGCAGGATGACGTCCGGATCGATCTTGCGCGCTTGTGATATCGCAGTAACGGCATCTGACGCCGATTCTACCTGGTAGCCCATAGCCTTCAGGCGTATACCCATGGCAAGTGAAATGCCCTTGTCGTCTTCGACGATCAGTACTGTTTTCATGTCGAATGAACCTCTCTTGCGTCTTCATGAATTTCAATGGAGTCCGGCAGCTTGATGATGAATGTGCTGCCCTTGCCGACTTCGCTTTCGACCAGAAGGTCTCCGCCGTGCAGGTTTACGATCTCTCTGGCGATCGTCAGCCCCAGTCCGAGGCCTTCCGCGAACAACTCGTCGGTATCCTCGGCAACCTGGTACAACCGGTCGAATATTCTCGGCAGGTGTTCGGCGGGAATGCCGCAACCGGTGTCGCGTATGCCGATGACGAACGCATCGTCCAGGCGCCGCCCGTAGATCCTGATCGTGTCCCCCGCTTTGGAGTGCTGGATTGCGTTCGTCAGCAGGTTTGACACCACACGAACCATACGCACGCCGTCGATTTCGACTTCCGGCAGGCCCGACTGGACTTTTTGCTTGACGGTGATCTGCGATCCTCGCAGCGTCGGTGACACGGCAACGAAGCTGCGCTGAATAATCCCTTCGATCGTGCAGGGCGACTTGCGCAGGCGCAGTTTCCCGGTTTCGAGCCGCGTGCAGTCGACGAGGTCGTTGAACTGCGTGGCGATGTCGTCGCAACTGTCCAGCGCGTGCGACAGCACCTCTTTCTGCTCGCTGTTGAGCTCGCCGACCAGTTCGTCGAGAACAATGGCGATGAATTCGCGCGTTGCCGTCAGCGGCGTTTTGATCTCGTGGGAGACGGCGTGATAGAAGCGCTTGATCTCCTCGTTGCGTGTTCTTAGCTCGTTGTTTGCCTTGGTCAGGCTTTTCGTTTGCTGCTCGATGGTGGAGCGCATGTCTGCCTGCACGATGGCATTGCCGATCGCACGATGAAACACGCCGGGCGACACCTTGTCTTTCGGCACGTAATCCACCGCGCCCTTGCGCAGGCAGCGGACAGCCAGGTTTTCGTCGCCCTGCCCGGTTACGACGATGACCGGAATCATCGAGGTATCCGTCGTCGACTGCAGGTACTCGAGAAACTCGATTCCCGACATGTCGGGCAGCTTGTAATCCAGCAGTACGCACTGGATGTTGTCGTCGGCCAGCACCTCGATGGCCGCCTTCGCCGATCCCGCCTCCAGGACATCGTATTTGCGCTTTTTGTCGGATTCGAGGAAGCGTCGATAAATATCGCGATCAGACGGGTTGTCGTCGACGATCAGCGCGCGAACGTAACTGCCGGGCGACAGCGTGCGCCAGAGGCCGCTGTCGGACAGTTTCACGCTCATGATTTTCCCCTCCGCATTGACCGTTAATCGGCGGCGAATTGACACTCTTGAGCGAAAATGACCGTTACAGCGTCGTTCGGGCTCTCAACGCCAGAATGTGGTCGAAAATATGCGGAAATGTCGCCGTCACCGTCGCCGATTGGCGACAGTCCCGCGGGGCATCGAGTGGGTCGCGAAACTGGTCGCCGGGCGAAGGGATCCGGCTCAGCAGCGCTCGTCGCTGCGCTGGCGCTCGAGGCTGGTGCGGCCGTTGTCGTAGCGGTAGGTGTAGATGTTGCTGCCGCCGCGGCTGATGCAGTGCACCTTGATTTCGAGCCGGCTCGGATGACGCTGGCCCAGCAGTTCGACCTCGTCGCCCACGGCGATACTCTCGTCGCTGAAACCGAAGCGGCGATTTCGCGCCGGCGGTGCGAGCAGCAGGTTCCATTCCCTGCCTTGCGCATCGGTGGCGATGAGGCGGTCGTGCGGGTTGCCGAGCTTCAGCTCTGAAATCGTGAACGTGCCCTGGATGCGTTCGCGATAGCCGCCCCAGCCGTGGTGGGCGGCAGCCGTCGAAACGAGCAGGACGGCAGCGACGGCTGAAACGGCAATCATGGTGATCGTTCTGGTCATCGTCGTATGTTGATCGTCACAGAGGCCGGGCCGTCGTCGGTCAGGCCGTAGTACTCCAGTCGAAACTGGTTGCTCTGGTAGGCCGGCCCGCGCGGCGAGCCCTCGTGGAGCTGGCGCAGGATGCCGATGTTACCCAGTGAGAGTAGCTGTCCGGCCTCGAGTTCCTTTCCGGAAGCCCGCAGGTGGTCACGCAGCCAGCGAACGACCTGCACCGGCTCGTACCAGCCCTGCATCTGGCCTGTCTGGACGACGTTGTCGTGCTCGTCCAGCACTGCGAACGTCATCGTATTGATGCGCTCAAGCCATTCAGGCGTCCCCTCGATCGGCACCGGCGTCCCCGTGAACGACATGCGCGTGCCCATGTTCGCGACGATGGTGCCGTTGACGCTGCGCGTATCCGGGTCGTAGTAGGGATCCGGCACCTCGGCAAACGGGATGACGGCGTCGAGCGCCGCCAGGATTTCCAGGTCGGTCTCGGCCGTGTTGATCGATTCGCTGCCGATCCGGAATGCGAAATCGGCCTCGAGAAAGCCGACCTTCGTCTCGTCGAGCCGGATCGAATGGCCGTCCTCGCGCAGCATGCCCTCGAGGAGGTAGGCGCGAATGCCCTCCGGCGGAAATGTCGCGAACCCGGGGCCCGGGCTGTGGCCGCCGGTCTTGTAGCCGACGACATCGCCCAGCGTCGGCTGCATGATCTTCACCATCTCGTCCTGCCACCGATACGCTTCCTCGAGCGACATCTCGTGGTGAAATCCCTGCATCATCCGCAGATTGACGAAGTCGTCGGCCATCCGCTCGAGTTCGGCACGAATCCGGGCGTCCCGGTCCGCGCAGGCAACACCGAGCAGGAGTGCCAGAACGATCAGCATTGGCATTTTCGCGTTCATTGTGCGCTCGATCTCTTAATTGAAGTCCGCAATGCCAGTATGATGCCGATGCAGCACCACCCGGACACCTCGAGGAGACTAGTATGGCAGTACCGTCGCGCAAGCTGAACGGGCCGATCGGCTCGATGATCGCAATGATCGGGCTGTGTATATCGGCCGTTCACGCGCAGACGCCGTCGAGCGAGCCGGCGAGCATGGACGGCTGGCCCGACTGGCTGGTCGAGGCGATGGGCCGCGAAGCGACGGGCATCAAGGATCAGTCGGTCGAGCTCGACACGCGCGGCTTCTCGACGATACTGCCGGGCACGTCGCTGTCGGAGCCCGAGTTCGTGGATATCGGCTGGTACGTGACGGCCGGTGTCGGCACGGAAACACCGATGGAATGCTGGGTGTTCACGTCGCCGATCGACGCGGCCACGTCGGTCAACAATTTCGCCGACCTGAGCATGGAAACGCTGGCGCAGAACTACGGCGGGCTTGCGGACAATTTCCTGCACTTCATCGATTCCGGCGCCATCGGCAACGCGCCTTACCTGGCGCTCGAAAAGGTCTACACGATGGGTCCGGAAGGCGAGCGCGTCATCGGTTTCGTCAAGGTCCGCATCGCCAGTCTCGATGGCCTGCACCTGGGCTGCATCCACAACGAGGTCGGATTTCGCGAAACGTTTGCGCGCGGCTTCGAGAAATTCGTGCGCAACGCGTCGTTCGAACCGCAGGCGGAGCAGCCGTTCCTCAGGGAAATCATGCGCCAGTCGGTCGACGGGCAGCCGATCGGTTATATCGAAGTCACCTACGCGATCGACGAGGACGGCGACTATGTCGTGACCACAAAGGATTCGACGCTGTCGCCGGTCGATTCCTCGACGATCAGCGCGAGCGACGGCGTCGCGATCGGCATCTGGTCGCCGGAAGGCGATCTCATCCTCGAGCGTTCGGTCATGTCCAGCGGCGGCGAACTGTCGATGAACCTGGACCTGGTCCCCGGCGAAGCCGGCGTCTACAAGGTGACCGGGCAAATGCAGGGCAAGAACATCGAGCTCGACATCGAAAGCGACGTGGCACCGATGTCCGACATCGAATTACTGCTGGAAACGCAGCGGTTGATGGCCGACCCGGATCGCAATTCGCTGACGGCTGTGGCATGGGAACCGTCGGCTGATCCGACGCGGTTCCTGCCGGGCACGCTCACGCTGGACAGCAAGGAAGGGCCCGACGTGCGCGGCACGCTGACGATGGGCCCGATGAGCATGTCGGTGCGGCTGGACGAGTTCGGCTCGATGCACTTCGCCTCGATTTCGATCGGTGCCTCCACGATGCAGATGGAGCGCGTGCATATGAGCGGCAAGCCGATCATGCTCGACAGTGAGTAAACGGCATTTCATCATCGGCCTGCTCCTGGCAGGCGCCGCGGTATCGGCCCAGGAGCGCGAGGGCGTGGGGCTGTACCTGTTCAGCATCCCGTCGCAGACCAGCGCCATGCTGTCCGGCACCGGCGCGGATGCACCGTTTGCCGAACTGCACGTCGCCGATCCACAGGCGATGGCCGAGCATTTTGCCGCCACCGTCGTCGAGGTCGTGTCGCACAACGACAGCGTGGTCACCGTGGCGGCAAACACGGCCGGGACGGTCCTCGGGGCGCCGCTGCCGCAGCATAGCAAGCCCTCATTCGTGGTCGACTACGACGAGGAATCGGTCGGCCGGGTGTACCAGGACCTCGTCACACGCCACGGAGAGCGGCCGTCGATCGAGGCGATGACCCGATACGTCTTCGACGTAATTCCGGACAAGACCTACGCCAGGGATTTCGATCTTGCGTCGCGCGTCGCCAGCGAGGGCGAAGGCGACTGCACGGAGCACGCCGTGCTGCTGACGGCGCTCAGCCGTGCGACCGGGCGGCCGTCACGTGTTGTCATGGGGTTGCAACTCGTGCAGGAAGAGGACCAATTCTTCACTTACGGTCACGCCTGGAGCGAGATCTACGAGGAAGGTCGCTGGCAGCTCGCCGATGCGACGCTGCCGCAGCTCGGCATGCCGGAAGCGGTTGTCCGCTACCTGCCGCTGTTTGCGCTGGACAACGAAGGCCCCGGCTACGCCTGGGATCTCGCCACGATGCTCAGAATCTACCCCAGCCGGGTGCACCTGGTGCGCGGCGGTGAACTGCATCGGAACCCTGAATGAAAGCGAAATACGTCCTCGCATTGCTCGGTACGGCTTGCCTTCTGGTCGCACACGGCACATCCGCGCATCATTCGCGGGTCAATTTCGATCTGGAGACCACGATCGAGCTCGAAGGCACCGTGACGCGCTGGCAGTACCGAAATCCGCACGTGTTCATGTACCTCGATGTCGATGGCGAGCGCTGGGTGGTGGAGCTCGGCTCGATCGTCAACCTGAAGCAGATCGACCTGCACCGCGACAGCCTGGCAGCGGGTGATCGCGTCAGGGTCGTTGCCAACCCGCAGAAACAGCGCAGCCGCAAGTACGCGTTCTTCAAGAGCATGACCACCGGCGACGGCCGCGAATATGTCTTTGCGGATGTGTTTCGTTATTCCGACCAGGCAGCTGCAGAAGACGAGGAAGCAGCCTCGGTGGATTTCACCGGCATCTGGGACGAAGTCGCAACGCCGCAGACGATACTGGTGCAGACCGGTCCGCCCGACTACCCGGTTACCGAGCTCGGGCGCACCGTGCTGGAGGCGTTCGATCCGGCGGAAGAGCCGGGCAATACCTGCGGCGAAGACGGCCTGCCGAAACTGATCCGCTCGTTCTATGCGATCGAGATCACGCGTGACGAAAACGCCTATTACATGGACTACGAGTTTTACGGCGTGCGCCGCGTGATCCACATGGACCGCGACGAGCACCCGGACGACATTACGCCGTCAGACTACGGGCATTCGATCGGCCGCATCGAGGACGGCGCGCTGATCGTCGATACGATCGGCTTCAGGCCGGCCAAATGGGGTATCGGTGACGGTCTCGATTCCAGCGCGCAGAAACGCGTCGTCGAGCGTTACGTGCTGACCGATGACGGACGGCGCATGGAAGTGACCTACACCGTCACCGACCCGGTGTACCTGGCGGAACCGTACTCGAGAACGCACATCAAGCGGCTGGTGCCGGGTTACGAGATCACGCCGTTCGAACCGTGCGACCCGGATGCCGCGCGGCTGCACCTGGAACTGGAAGCGAACTGACCCGCGACCGCGGGTCGCGGGTCGCGGGTCTTCACGCAAGAAATTTCGATCAGGCCGCGATGACTTTCGCGTCGGGGTCGGATTTGCTTTTCGGCTGCTCCGGCGGAACCTGCCAGTCTTTCGGCATCCTGCTGAAATCGAAGAACGGCTCGGTGTCACCCTCCTCGATGGCGTCCTGCACCTGCTTGTAGAACTCGGCGCCGGCCTTGTCGGAAAACGTGATCTCGACTTCCTTGGCCTCGGCGTCGGTTTCCGGCCGCTGGCAGTACTCGGGGAATGTCGCTTCGCCCGCGTGTCCCGACGCGTAGCCCTTGGCAAACATCTGCTTGAGAATACCGAAGCCGTCGTTTTGCACCAGCACGCCGCCGCGCGGATGCCCGCCGAGTTTCTTCATGTGGTCGATAAAAGCGTCCAGGTTGTAGCAGTCGTAGGCGACGTGCTGGCAGGAATGGTCGCCGTGCTTTTCGACGAACGCCGTCACCTGGGATTTCTTCTTGCGGTCGATACCCTCGATCAGCGCGATGCCGAAGTTGCCGTAGTCGATGCACCAGATCTTCATGCTGCTGTCGGGATCGTCCGGCCGTGCGTCGTCGATGCGCTTGATCAGCTTGCCACCCTCGACCTCGATGTGGAACCACGCCCACTTCTCGATATTGCCCTTCTCGACGGCGTAGGAAACGTGATCGATTTTCTTCAGGTACGACATGCGGAACCTCCATGAATCCGGTGCGTTAATGGTTTCCATGGTAATCAATTCGGCCCGCAGGGTGCCCGCGTTCTGCGGGGTCGGACCACCCGTTCTTGCAGGATTTTGTGCTAGATTGACACTTTCACGCAGGACTTTAGCGGTATGGATCGACACGACACGAAGATACTGTCCATCCTGCAGGAGGATGGGCGCATCACCTGGCTGGAGCTTTCAAAGCGGGTGAACCTGTCGGCCAGCGCCTGCCAGCGCCGGGTCGAGGCGCTGGTGGAGCGGGGCGTCATCGAGAATTTCACGGTCAACCTCAACGAGGCGAAGCTCGGGAACCAGGTGAAGGCGTTCGTCGCTGTCAACGTCGACCGGCAGAACAACAAGCGCGCGCAGGAAGTCCGCCGCGCGGTGCGCGAACACCCGCAGGTGCAGGCGTGCCACATGATTTCGGGCACGATCGACTTCATCCTCGAGGTCGTCGCCACCGACCTCGACGCGTTCGGTCATTTCATCGACAGCGAGCTGCTTGGCATGCCCGCGGTCAAGGACGCGTCGTCGTCGATTGTGCTCAACGTGGTCAAACCGAAAGTGACGATGATCGCCGGCTGACGTTGGTCGCGACGCCGGCGAAATCTACGCGTATCGATACCGGCCGAGGCGACTGACGAGCAGGCTGCCGAGGACGAGCAGCACGATCGCTGCCATCATGCTCGGCCCGTAGCTGCCGAAACGGTCGAAACCGAATCCCATCATCGCGGGCCCGAATGCCGAGCCGATGCTGAAGCCGGCGATGAGCACGCCATAAACGGCGCCGAAATTCCGGAGGCCGAAGTAGCGCGTCACCAGGAACGGGATGACGTCGAATTCCGCGCCCATGCCGATGCCGAACAGGACGACGGGCACGAACGCCCATTCGGCGGGCAGGTCGCCGAGAAAGTACCCGTACGCGCACAACGGTCCGGCAAGAAACGCGATCGCCACGTACGGCGCGTGAAAGATATCCAGCAGGTAACCGGCCGAGATGCGGCCGACAATGACGCCGAGGCCGAGGAGTCCCGTGAACGCCGCGGCACGTTCGGGCGACAGGCCGCTGTCGGTCAGGATCGGCGGCATGTGCACGAGGCCACCGGTATTGCCTGCCGCGAACAGCATGAAGCCGATACCGATCAGCCAGAACGTTGGTGTAGCGACCGCCTCTTTCAGTGTGACGCCGGGCTCGGTGCTGCTCGGCTCGCTGGGGCTCGCGCCGTCGACAGCATCGCCCGGACGGTCGCGTACAAAAAGGAACAGCGGCAAAAAGCTGACCGCGAGCACGATCGCGGCAAGCGAGCGATACGCGTTGCGCCAGCCGAATTCGGATATCAGGAACTGGCCGAGGACCGGCAGCACCGCGCCGCCAATGCCGATGCCCGTCAGCGTGATGCCCAGCGCAAACCCGCGTTTGCGATCGAACCAGCTCGATATGATCCGGGCGTAGGTAACAGGGCCGGTGCCGGAACCCAGAACGACGAGAAAAAAGGCCGCCAGGTAGAAATGCAGCACCGTCTGCATCGAGCCGTGCACGGCAAGTATCGCGACCTCGGCGATCACGCCCCACAGGATCAGGCGCCGCGGCCCGTAGCGGTCGGCAAGCGCGCCGACAAACGGGCCGACGAGCATGTAGCCGATCAGGCCCAGCGTCAGCGCCAGCGACACCGCGCCCCTGCCCGTGTCGAAGGCTCCCGCGAGCGGATCGATGAAAACGCCGAAGCCGTAAATCAGGAACGTCGGCGCGCCCAGCGCCATGCCCACGGCGCAGGCAAACACGACCAGGCCGCGGTTCAGCGAGGATGCGATGAGCCGAGCTCCGTCATGGGCGTTTTCTACGGTTTATCGGCCGGTAT
>CALKYK010000237.1 GCA_938003715.1 uncultured Gammaproteobacteria bacterium | reverse complement strand
TCCCGGTCTGGCCGTTCACCAGGTCGACGTCGAAAGAGATCATCTTCGAGTAGTCGCTGTTGACGCGCCAGTCGAGGATCCACGGCGCCTCGACGACGAATTCGGCCGTGGTCTGGTTGCCGGTGCCCTTGAACTCGACCAGCAGTTCCTCGGCGCCCGCGGGCAGGGCCGCGAGGAAAAGTAAAACGGTGAATAGCTTGTGCATGCTGATTTTGATCATGAAAACCCGTGCCGGTTCCGCGGCAAATGACCCGGCACGATAGCAGATTCGGAACGAAGTCCTCACCCGGCGGACCGCGAGTACACCGCCTTGCTGATCGCAATGTCCTGCACCGCGACGCCGGTCAGGTCGGCCATCGTGACATGGGTCGCGCCCGTCCGGCGGGTTCCGAGGGCCGAGATCACGTTGCCGAGCTCGATGAGATCCTCACGCCGGATCGCACCCGCCCGCAGCGCGTGGTGAATCTCGCCGCGCTCCTCGCACTGCGCAATGCTGTCCGCGACGACGAGATCGGCGCCGGCAAGAAACCCGGCATCGAGTTCCTGTTTGGCCGGCGTGTCCGACCCCATCGCGGTGATGTGCGTGCCGGGCCGCAGGCGCTCTGCGTCTTTCAGTACGGGCTCCGTGGCAGCCGTGGTCGTGACGATCAGGTTGCAGTGCTCGAGTATCGCCGTGGCATCGTCCGCGACCTGCGCGTCGAAGCCCTGCGCCGACATGTCCTTCGCACAGCGCGCCGACCGGTCCCCATCGCGGCCGAGCACGAGCACCTTACGGCACGCCGTTACCGGCTGCAGGTATTCGAGCTGCAGGCGGGCCTGCATGCCGGTGCCGACGATGCCGATGCATTCGACTTCCGGCGGTGCCAGGAACTTTGCGCAGATCGCGCCGGCCACGGCGGTGCGCACGTCGGTCAGGTAGCCCTCGTCCTGCAGCAGCGCGAGCGGCTCGCCAGTTCGGCTGCTGAACAGCAGCATCATGCCGTTCGACGACGGCAGGCCCTGCTCGGGATTGCGGTGGAAGCCCGAGGCGATCTTGATGACGTAGCAGTCGTCGCCCTCGACGTAACCGTACTTGATATGCACGTCGCCGGGCGGGTCTTTCAGCAGCAATTCGCCTACCGGCGGCACGACGGCCCTGCCCGCGCTGTAAGCGACGAACCCGGCCTCGATTTCCGCGACAAGGTCGACATCGGGCAGAAGCGCCCGGATCTCGTCCGGACCGACAATCTTCATGCTGCGAGCTTGGCCAGCGATTTGCCGATGCGCGCGAACGCTTCCTCGAGTACTTCCCGCGGCTGGCCGAAGGCGATGCGCAGGTGGTGGTCCATGCCGAACGAATCGCCGGCGCCGACGAACACGCTCGCCTCGCGGCACAGTTTTTCCATCAGCGCGGTCGAATTGAGTTCGAGGTGGTAGCGGATGAAGGACACGGCCGACGCCTGCGGCGGCGTATAGCTGAACAGCCCACCCTGCCCCTGCATCCATTGCTCGAGCACCGGGAAGCCGTTCCTGATGTAGTTGCGCGTGCGTTCGATCAGGCGCGGCCGGACGTCCGGCGACAGTGCGTGCGCCGCCAGCACGTTCGACAGCATGCTGGCCGTGATCGTCGTGTACTCGTGGCGGCGCCAAAGGTCCTCGATCGTCTGCGGCGGGCCGACCACCCAGCCGACCCGCAGACCCGGAAGTCCGTATGCCTTGCTCATGCTGCCGAGCGCCAGCACCTTGTCGTAACGGCCGTAGAACGACGGCGTTTCCTCCTCGCGCAGGCGTTCCGCGCCGCGGTAGACCTCGTCGGCGAGGATCCACGCGCCGACCCGATCGGCGGCGGCGACCACGGCATCCATTTCGGCGTCGGTCAGGATGTAGCCGGTCGGGTTGTTCGGGTTGCAGACCGCAATGACACGGGTCCTTTCGTTGACGTTCGCGTCGAGTTCGTCGACGTCCAGCGCCCATCCGTTTTCGGGGCGCAGAGAAAACGTGTTTGCTTCGTGGCCGGCATTCCTTGCCAGGCCCCACACCTGCAGGTAGGTGGGCGTCTGCGTCGCCAGCTCGTCGCCCGGCTCCATCAGCGTCTGCATGATGATGTTGTTCGCCTCGGCCGCCCCGACCGTGACCAGCACGTTGTCGATGCCGGCGCCGTCGTACAGCGCGGCGATGCGTTCGCGGAGCACCGGGTTGCCGTTGACGTGCGGATAGTTGATCTCGGTGCGGAGCAGGTCGTCGACAGACGCGCGATCGTCGCCCAGGAGCTCGTCGAGGCGCCGCGGGTGCACGCCGCTCTCGGTCAGGTTGATGTCGACCTGCTGCTCCCATTTGGACTGGGTGAATTCGAGATCGAAGGGAGTGAACGCCATGCGCGGCCTGCTTCGCTGCGGAAACCCCGCATCATAGCGCAGTCGTGGTAAATTCCCGCTTTCCGTGAGCGCACCGGTTCCGACGATGCCAAAAGATTCGAAACTGATGGACATGCTGACCGGCTACGCCGCGGCGCATCAGCACCCGGTCAACGTCGACGTGCACGTGGTGGGCATCCCGACCATCATGCTCGGCGTCTTCATTCCGCTGTCGTGGCTGCAGGTCGAGATCGACGGCTTCGCCTTCAACCTCGCGCACGTGGCAACTGCGGGACTGTTCCTGTTCTACCTGACGCTCGACAGGCTGTTCAGCATCGCGTTCCTTTTGTACGCGGTTCCGGTTGCGTGGCTAGCAACGCAGATCGGCGCGGCGCCGCTCGCGACGTCGGGCAGCGTTGCGGCCGTCGCGTTCGTCGGTGGCTACATTGCGCAATTCGTCGGCCACGCGGTCGAGAAATCGGCGCCGGTGCTCCTGAAGCACCCGGTGCAGGCGAATCTCGCCGCGCCGTTCTTCATCGTCGTCGAGGTATTCAAGATCCTGGGACTGCGCGACGACCTGTTCGACCAGGTGCAGGCACGCATCGCCGAGTTGCGGCGTGAGCAGGCAGCGTAGCGTGGCCAGGGACAGGGACGAGCGCCCACGGCGACCCGCACGCACCGCCCACGAATTCAATTTCGCGAGCTTCATGTGGCGCTTCGTCGCGTCACTGTTTCTGGTCATCGCAACCTACAACCCGACCCAGTACTCGTACTGGGGCTGGCTGCGCGCGGCGATGGAATCGGAAGCGTCCTGGGGGCCGGCGCATTTCGTCGTCGGCGTGGTGCTGATCATCGGCTGGGTGATCCTGCTCACCGCGACCCAGCGCTCGCTCGGTTTTCTCGGTCTCGTACTCGGCGGCGCGCTGCTGGGCGGCGTCGTCTGGCTGCTGGCCGACATCGGCTGGCTCGTCCTCGACACTTTTTCTTCCGCCACCTGGGTCGGCCTGATCTGCATCGCGCTGCTGCTCGCGATCGGCCTATCCTGGTCGCACGTGTGGCGGAGGCTGACCGGTCAATTCGAAGTGGATGCCGACGACTGAAAAGCCTCCTGCGGCGCGATACGTCGTTGCAAGCCGGCTCGAAATGCTCATGTACTTAGCGTGTACACTGCGCTTTCTCGCCGACTTGCGCCTCGTCTCGCACACACAGGAAGACTTTTCAGCAATGAGCACCCATTTTCGTCGCATGTTTTCTGTCGCAGTACTGGTATTCCTCACCGCCTGCGCGGACGATCGCGCTCCCGTCTGCGTCAATCCCGCGCCCGGTTTCCTGGTGACGAACGTATCGCTCGTCGACGGCAGCGGCGCTGCACCCACGGACGCCGACGTGCGCGTCACCGACGGTATGATCGCCGCGGTCGGTGCGCTGGATCCCTGCCCCGGCGAAGGCGTCATCGACGGCAACGGCCTCACGCTCGCGCCGGGCTTCATCGACACGCACAGCCACGCCGACTCAGACGACGACCTCTTCACCTACAGCGACGCGCTGCCGGTGATCAGCCAGGGCATCACGACGATTGTCATCGGCCAGGACGGCGGCTCGCCGCTGCCGCTCGCGGATTTTTTCGCGAAGCTCGAGGCGTCGCCGGCGACCGTCAACGTCGCTTCCTACTCCGGGCACAACACGTTGCGTTACGAAGTGATGGGCGAGGACTTCAAACGCGTCGCGACCGAAAATGAAATCGACGCGATGGCGACGCTGCTGCAGGCGGACCTCGACGCAGGCGCGCTCGGCCTTTCCGCAGGGCTCGAGTACGAGCCCGGCATCCATTCGGAAACGTCCGAGGTGCTCGAACTCGCGCAGCTCGCCGCCGATGCGGGCGGGCGCTACATCAGCCACGTGCGCTCCGAAGACCGCTGGTTCGAGGACGCGATCGACGAGATCGTCCTGATCGGCCGCGAGACCGGCATGCCGGTGCAGGTGTCGCACATCAAGCTGGCGATGAAGCGCCTGTGGGGCACCGCCGACCAGGTCATCGCGAAGCTGAACGCCGCCCGCGCCGACGGCATCGACATCACCGCCGACATCTATCCGTACGAGTACTGGCAGTCGACGATGATGGTGCTGCTGCCCGATCGCGACCCGACGAATCGCGAAACGATCGCGCACGTACTCGACCAGATCGCGCCGCCGGAAGGCATGTGGTTCACGCGTTTCGAGCCCGAACCGTCCTACGTCGGCAAGACGCTGGCCGAGATCGCGGCGATCCGCGAAACCGACGTCGTCACCGCGTTCTCTGAGCTCGCACTGGAAGCGCTCGCGATGCAAGAAGAAGGCGGCCAGCGCGTCGAGATGATCATCGGCACCAGCATGGAAGAGTCGGACGTGATCGCGCTTTTGAAGTGGCCGCACACGAACGTCTGCACCGACGGCGGCATCGACGACCTGCACCCGCGGGCGCGCGGCGCGTTTCCGCGGGTGCTGGGGCGCTACGTCCGCGAACAGGGAGCGCTATCGCTCGAAGCCGCGGTGCACCGGATGACGGGGCTCGCCGCGGAGCACATGGGATTCACCGATCGCGGACTGGTTCGGGAAGGCATGGTCGCGGACCTCGTGCTGTTCGACCCCGACACGATTATCGATCGCGCGACTCCGGCCGATCCCGACGCGCTGTCGGTCGGCGTCAGCACCGTGTGGGTCGGCGGCGATATCGTGTTCACCAACGGCGCGGCGACCGAAGCGCGCCCGGGCCGGGTCATCCGCCGCGAATCACCCTAGAGCGCAATCCGCGCGGACAGCGCCTCGAACGCCGTCGACAGGACGGCAAAGCGGTCCATTGCTTCCTGTCCCGGCGCCTGGTCCGCCGTGCTGATCATGTCGTACAGGTAATCGATCTGCCGGGTCAGCATCGGCTGCGGATAGATGATGTCTTCGGTTTTCAGCTCGGCAAGCACCTCGTCGATCAGCGCCAGTCGCTCGCGGCCCATTCCGTCGAGACCGTCGCCGTTGTCCTCGAGCGCCTGCTTCTCGTCGGCCAGCGATTTTTCCAGCTGCCGCGCGGCCGACAGCAGTGCGACGAGGCGCAGCTGCAGGTCGACCTGCGCATCGATGTCGGCTTCCGTCGTGCCCTGCGCGAGCACGCGCGGGTCCGTCAGCAGCTCGAAGCGCTGTTCGGACTGGGTATTGCCGGCGGTCAGCCGCACCGTGTAGGTGCCCGGCCGTGCCAGCGGTCCGCCGCCGAAGCGGTCGTCCTCATCCTCGTGCCAGGCGCCGGGAAGGCGCATGTTCCAGCGAAAGCGGTGCATGCCGGGTCCGGCAGGCAGCGGCGTTCGGCCGACGACCCGTTCCTGGCTCATGTCCATGTCCTCGACGACCTCGACGTCGCTCTCCTCAGGCTCTTCTTCCGTCGAGCTCTCGTAGCGGTTCACGACGTTGCCCGCAGCGTCGACGAACTCGAGCTGCACGATCTCGGGCGCCTGCTCCGGCAGGTAGTAATCGACGATCACCGCCGGTTCCGGGTAGTGCGGCACGACGTCCGGGTCGTCGCTGTAGACGCGCCGGTAGCGAATCGTGTCTTTCGGCTTGAACACCGCCGCGGTTTCCTCGCTGCCGAAGGCCTGCTGGCGCAGGGTCGTGATGTTGTCCAGCACCCAGAACGAGCGACCCATCGTCGAGATCGCGAGGTCGCCGCGGTGCACTTTGATGTCCGTGACCGGCGTGACCGCGAGATTCTGCTGGAACGCGTGCCAGTTCTCGCCGTCGTCGAGCGAGACGAACATTCCGTATTCCGTGCCAGCGAAGAGTAGCCCCTCACGCACCGGGTCCTCGCGCACGACGCGGGTCGGAAAGTCATCCGGGATACCGTTCCGGCCGTCCGTCAGCAATTCCCATCGCCGGCCGAAGTTCTCTGTCCTGTAGATGTACGGCGACCAGTCGCCGAGCTGGTAGCGCAGCACCGCGATGTAGGCCTTCGCCGGGTCGTGCGGCGACGGCTCGACCGCATCGACGCGCCCGCCGGGCGGCAGCCCGCGCGGCGTGACGTTGTCCCAGTTGTTGCCGGCATCCTGCGTGACGTAGACGGGGCCGTCGTTCGCGCCGGACCAGATCACGCCCGGCCGCACCGGCGACTCGCGCAGCGAGTAGATCGTCGAGTAGAACTCCTCACCCGTGATGTCGCGCGTGATCGGGCTGCCGGAGATGACCTGCTTGTCCGCCTCGAACGCGGTCAGGTCCGGCGAGATCGTTTCCCAGGTCAGGCCTTCGTCCGTCGTGCGGTGCACGTACTGCGACGCGTGGTAAATCACGTTCGGGTTGTGCGGCGAGACGTGAATCGGCGCGACACGCTGAAAACGGTAGCGAAGATCGCGCGGGTTGTGCCCGTACATGTTCGCCGCACCGACGTAGTAACCCTTTTCCGTGCCGACGCGCTTGTCGAAGACGAAAAAGCGGCCTTTGCAATTCGCGTACACGATGTTGTGATCGCCGGGTTTCGGCACGGCCGGCCCGGTCTCGCAGCCGCCGGAGTCGACCAGCCATGCCGCTTCATGCTGGGCGCGGAACGGCGGCTGGCTCGGCACCGCGATCGTCGTCGAGTTGTCCTGCTGGCCGGCGTACAGCCAGTACGGGTACTGGTCGTCGACCTCGACCTGATAAAGCTCGGCGGTCGGCTGGTTGAACTGCGTGGACCAGGTCTGCCCACCGTTGTGCGTGACGTTCGCGCCGCCGTCGTTCGCGTGAATGAACAGATGCGGGTCGTTCGGATTGATCCACATATCGTGGTTGTCGCCATGCGGCGGGCGCAGGCGCTCCCAGGTCACGCCGCCGTCGGTCGACTTCATGTTGCGCGTCGCCATCGCGTAGACGATGTCGGGATTCTTCGGGTCGACGTCGATGTTCGCGTAGTAGAACGGCCGCGTGCGAATCGATTCCTCGTTCGACACCAGCTCGAAGCTCTCGCCCTGGTCGACGGACCTGTACAGTCCGCCCTCGTCGCCCGGCGCCTCGACCAGCGCGTAGACAATGCTCGAGTCGGCGGGGCTGATCGCGAGGTCGATCTTGCCGATCAGGCCCTGCGGTAGCCCGTCGGTGATCCTTTCCCAGCTTGACCCGGCGTCGACCGACTTGTACAGCCCGCCCTCCTCCTGACTGCCGCCGGAGATGATGGTCCACGGCTTGCGTTCGGCCTTCCACGCCGTGGCGAACACGATGTTCGGGTTGCCGGGCAGGAGCTCGATATCGGAGAAGCCCACTGTGTCCGACACGTACAGCATGCGGTTCCAGGTCTTGCCGCCGTCGAACGTCTTGTACACGCCGCGCTCTTCGTTCGAGTTGAATGCCTGGCCGATTGCGGCAACCCAGACGATGTTGTGATCGGTCGGGTCGATTTCTACCGCGCCGATGTGCCCGGTTTCCCGGAGCCCGATGTGCTTCCAGGTCGCGCCGCCGTCGACCGACTTGTACATGCCCTTGCCGGCGATGATGTTCGACCGCAGCCCGTCCGTGCCGGTGCCGACGTAGACGATGTTGGCATCGTTTTGCGCGACGTCGATGTCGCCGATCGACGGCGTCTCGAAGTAGCCGTCGGATACGTTGAACCAGGTTGTGCCGTAGTCCGTCGTCTTCCACACGCCGCCGCCGGATGCGCCGAGATAAAACGTCGACGGCGCCGCCACCGTGCCCGCTACTGCGGTCACACGCCCGCCCCGCGACGGCCCGACGTTCCGGTACTCGAAATTGCTGAAGTCCTGCGCGAGGACTGGCAGCGTGAAAAAAAGCGCGGGCAGCGCGCAGGCGAATCGGTTCATCGGCTTCCTGTCGTGCGGATATGGGAGCGGCAGAACATACCATTGAGACCGGGACGCGTCATCGCGGGGCGCTCAGCCGACTCACTCCGGTCATTGCGAGAAGCGCGGAGCGCGACGACGCAATGCACGCGGATTGAGTCCGGAGCCGCAGCGACCCCGGGCAATTACTCCTCACTCGAAAAGCCCTTAACTCGCTCGGAGCAAATACCCGGGTCCGCTGCGGTTGAGCGCAGGAACCC
>CALKYK010000236.1 GCA_938003715.1 uncultured Gammaproteobacteria bacterium | reverse complement strand
TGTAATGATCGTCCGCCACCCACTATGTCTTTCGACCGAGTTAAGCGCGTTTCTCTTCAGAACGACATACCAGGTCGACATCGCCCATGTAACTATCGCCCGGCGGGGTGGGCTGCTGCAAATGTGGCAAAAAAACGCCCGCGCGAGGCGGGCATTTTTTCGGAATCGCAAGACTGCTCAGTCGGGCCTGGCGATGACCACTTCGACCTCGACCAGCATGTACGGGCCACCGGCCAGGCCGGCGATCTGGATTGCGGAGCGTGCCGGCTTGTTCGGCTGCTCCTGCGTTCCGAAGTACTTCGTGTAGGCGCGCATGAAGCCTGCGAAGTCCATGCGACCGTCCATTTCGGGGTCGCCGACCAGGAACACGGTCATCTTGATGATGTCGCCGAAGCCGACGCCGAGCTCATCGAAGGATTGCTGCATGCGGCCGAAGACGTTCATGGCTTGTGCTTCCGTATCGCCGTAGTACTCGCGGCTGCCGCGCTCCGCGTCGGGATTCGCCGGGCCGGGTACCGTGCCGCTGTGATAGATCAGCGTCGTATCCGGGGTTACCTCGACGGCGCGCCAGATCGGAGAGCTCGTATTGGTCGGAAGCGGATGGCCGGTCACGTCGGCATTCGCACAGGCACCGGCGAAGATCAGCAGTCCGAGCAGAGTGGCTTTTTTCATTATCAGTTCCCCTGATTGGTGTTTAGCGTATTGATGTAGCTCACGACGTCGCGTATGTCCTGGTCGTCCGACAGGAGCTGTACCGCGGACCGCATCTGCATGCCGTAGACGTCGGCGGGATGCGAGCCGCGAATGCCGTCGCGGTAATTTTCCATTTGCGTTACGAGGTACCAGTCGTTCTGCCCGGTGAGGGCCGGACCGCCGAGAGCGGCATTGCCTTTCCCGTCGATACCGTGACAGGCGGCGCAGGCCATGTAACGAGCGCGCCCGTTTTCCACGTTGCCGTCGACCGTCACCGGCGGCAGCGGCGAGCGGGTCTTGCTGACGAACTCGGCCGCCTCGCGGATCTGCTCGTCCGACAGCACCGCGGCCATCGGGTTCATCTCCATGCCGACCTCGTCGCTTTCGTGCGCGCCTCGCCAGCCGTTCTTGAATGCCATGAGCTGCCGCTCGACGTACCACGTGTCCATCCCCGACAGGCGCGGCGCCTTGATGATCGGGTTGCCCATCAGCTGCACGCCGTGACACACGGTGCAATAGACGAACTCGTCGGCCGGAACCGGCAGGGATTCGTCGGGTTCCGCGGCGACGGCGAGCGGGCAAATCGCGAACAGCAGCAAAAAGAGTCCTGTGCGCATTCAGCCTTTCCTCGTCACTGCGGCGTCAGCACGGACGCGCTGGTCGAAGTCGAGCAGCGCGAATTCCGCGGAAGCGAACGCGCCTTCCTGCCAGCTCGAGTGATAGCTGATCTGGTCGCCGATCATGTAGTGGCGGCCTTCGGGTCGCTGCAGTCGCGCGTAAAACTGGTCCCGCGCCTCGTCCGACCAGTTCGTGCCGCAGCCCATCATGTGGTTCATGCGGCCCCACGGGATGCTCACGCCGGCCTCGATGTAGTCCTTGTAGCCCGGGTGTATTTTTTCGCCACAGTCCGCCGCGAACGCGATGCGTTCTTCCGGGCTCATGCGCTCGAAGAAGCCGGACTGGTTGCGGAACGCATACGCGCCAAGTACGACGCCTTTCTTTGCGTGGATGTCGTGCGACGGATACCAGATCTGCGTGATGCGCTGATTGGTGCTCGTAATACCGCCGTAGATGCCTTCCTTCTCCCAGAAGCGCTCGCGCATCTGCAGGCCGATTTTGAAGAAGTTGCCGGGCTGCAGCGCGGCAAGACCTTCGCGGTAGTCCTTCGCAAAGTTGTTCGGGATAGCCACCATGAAGTGGGTCGGAATACTGTTGAAGCACCAGTCCGCCGACAGCTTGTGGCGCTCGCCCTTGTGGTTGTAGACGACGTCGATGCCGTTCGACGTGTTGTGTATTGCCTGGACCTGGGCGTTCGTCAGCACTTTCGTCTTCAGGTTTCGGACGAAAGCCTTGATGATGTTGTCCATGCCGCCGACGGCTTCCATCAGCGGTTCCGCCCAGTCCGGGTTCTCGGAACTGGCAAAGCCTCGCTCCCAGAAGCGGCTGTGCAGCAGTTCGCTGAAATCCATCACCGAGTGGTACTCGGCCGGTTGCACCCAGCCGCCGGACTTGTATCCGGCGCGCCGCGTGCCCTGGTAAATGCCGTTCGGGTCGAGGTCGCCGTAAACCGTCGCGAGTTGCAGCACTCGCTCCTTGTCTTCTTCCGAAAGTGGCTGGTCAAAAACGTTCTGGTCGGCCGCCTTGTACAGGAGTTCGGCGATGAAGCCGCGGGCATCGGCGATGTACTGGCCGATGCGCAGCGGTTCGCCGCCGAACGAACCCGTCTCGTGCACGTAGGCAGGGCGGCTGAAATTCGCCTTGACCTGCAGTGGCACGTTCAGCGTCTTGCAATAGTGCATGACGCGGCGATGGTGTCCCGGAATGCGCGCCGGTCCCGCATTAAAATACAGGTTCGGTTCGTCGTCGAAATTGCAGACCTGGGTGTTGCCCATTTCGTCGACGATATCGCCGTGACGCAGCGTAAGATTTCTGCCGCCGATGCGTTTCGACGCTTCGATTACGGTCACGTCGTACCCGGCCTGCTCGAGTTCGTAGGCGACAGTGAGCCCCGCAATGCCCGCCCCGAGGACCGCAACGCGGTTGCCAGCGCGCGCCGCAGGCTTCAGATCCATCATCGCGACTGGCCCGGTGTCCTGCATCAGCCCCATCGCCATACTGGTCTGGTAGACGGCGGCGGAGCCGCCGGCTGCGCCAACGAGGTTCAGGAATGTCCGGCGAGTGAGCTGATCGGTGTTCATGCGGGTGGTGGCGGTCCTTGAAGAATGCAGAGCATTGGTACCCGGGGGCGGCGCTTAGTTCCTCGCTATTTCGCGGGTCTTTCGGCCTCGCTGACCAGGAACAGGTCGGTCAGCAGGGCCCGAAGGTGTATCGACGCGTTCAGGTTGTCGACGAGTTCGGAGGAAATGCGTTCCTGCGACAACACCAGCGATATCGCGGCGCCCGCCTTGCCGGCATCCTCGCGCACAACGGCCGAAAATGTTGTGTCATCCGTCAGGTTTTCTGCAATTGCCCTGGCCGCATCGGACATGCCGGTCAGCGTCTTGCGCACCTCGGCACCGCCCGGGCCTTCGTCAGACCGGCGTCCCTGCGCGGCGTAGGCAAGCAGGAACTCGTAGCCCGATTCAATGACCTCGATATTGTCGTGCAGGGTATCGCTCACGATGTACTACGTGCGAAAAGAGGAAAAAGTGCGTGTGCCGGTCAGGACGATTCGTCGGGCACCCAGCGCTGCGGGTCGTGGTTAGCCGACAGCTCGTCTCGCGAGATCCAGCCCTTGATCATCGAGCGGGTGTAGAAAAGTTTCTCCGGCCGAAGTGCGAAATAGATGTGCAGGCAGGTGACGCCGATCAGGCCCAGCGTGGATATACCGTGGATGAAGAATATCCAGCCAAGCGTCGATTCCGATATCGAATTCGTGCGCTCCCACCACGGCGTGTCGATCATCGCGAACATGACCAGGCCGCTGCCGATCACCAGCACGGTCAGGATCGTAACGGTCGCATGCATCCCTTTCTGCGCAAGCGAATACTTGCCCGGCTTCACCGTCTCGTCGAAGGGTTCCTTGAAATCGCGACCGCTGATCCACATCGATTTCAGATCCTGGAAGAACATCGAACGGACGATGTGAAACAGTACGACCGCGGTCAGCACCAGCCCGGCAATCCAGTGAATCTCGAGCCAGGCGAATTCCAGGCCGATGATCGGGAAAACGCCGGTGACGAGCAGCACGAAAATGCTGACCGCCATCACCCAGTGGAAGATGCGGTCGATGAAGTCATGGCGGTTGACGCGTTCACCTTCGCTTGACGGCCTGTCGCCGCGCTTTTTCAGCGCCTCGTAGATGGCATGCAGGGCGATGAAAACGAACGCCGCGACGATGATCAGCCACAGCAGGTCCCAGGACACGCCCCTCAGGACTTCTCTCCCCCAGACGTCACTTCTATAGGTGGCGATGTCCACGTAATTATCCTCGCATCGCGCGCCGCACCAGGTTTTCCATCAGCGGCAGTTTGAAATGGTTGTAGTTGAGCGGTACCGCGCCGTCGCTGGCGAGCGCCGCGACCGCGTTGGCGCTTTCCTCGGACAGCGTCTCGCCGCGCGCCTCGCGTTCCACGTTGCGCAGCCGATGTGGCGTGCAGGCGACGCCGCCGAAAACGAAGCGGCTGTCGGCGATCGTGTCGCCGTTCATGTCCATGACCGCCGCGATGCTGACCAGCGCAAAGTCCCAGACGGCGCGATCGGCGACTTTTTCGAAGTACTGGCGTTTGCCGGCCCACCTGGCCGGAATGCGCACGGCCGTCAGGATCTCGCCCGGTTCGAGCGAGGTCATTTGCATGATGTGCGTATACGACAAGACGAAAAACCGCTCCGCCCGAATCGTGCGCTCGCCGCC
>CALKYK010000235.1 GCA_938003715.1 uncultured Gammaproteobacteria bacterium | reverse complement strand
GATCCGGCGAGACGCGGAAGGATTTGCCGCACACATGGCCCGCGTCCCCGCGGAGCATCATCACGATCCGGACGACGCCATTGTTCCGCCGTACTATCCAGACACCCCGATCACGCGACGCGACTGGGCGAACTATTACGACCTGATCACCGCGATGGACTTACAGGTCGCCGACCTGTTGCAGCAGCTCGAAGACGACGGGCTGGCTGACAACACGATCGTGTTCTTTTACGGCGATCATGGTCGAGGCCTGCCGCGGGCGAAGCGCTGGATTTACGATTCAGGTTTACGCGTACCGCTCATCATTCGTTGGCCCGGCACGTTGCAACCGGGCACTGCCGATGGCCGACTCGTGAGCTTTATCGACTTTGGCCCGACGGTACTGTCGATGGCGGGCGTGAAGGTGCCAGAGTACATGCAGGGCAGACCGTTTCTCGGCGACCAGGCCGGCCCCCCGCGCGAGTATGTCCACGGCGAGCGTGATCGCATGGACGAGACGTATGATCTGATCCGCTGTGTGCGCGACAAACGGTATAAGTACATCCGCAATTTTCAGCCGGGCAAGCCTTATGCGCAATACATCGGCTACATGGAATTGATGCCGACCATGCAGGAGATGCGCCGGCTGAACAAGGCGGGCATGCTCTTTGGCGCGCAACGGCAGTACTTCCTTCCTGAAAAACCCGCTGAGGAACTGTACGACGTGGAGGCTGACCCGCACGAGATCAACAATGTCGCAGGTGAGCGCAAGTACGCCGACGTCCTGCAGCGAATGCGCTCCGAACTCGGCCGATGGATGCAGGGTATCAACGACCTCGGCCTGGTTCCCGAGGACGAACTGAACGAACTCCGCCGACCCGGTGGCGTCTGGGAAACGACCGCAACACCGACGATCGATATCGCCGACGGCGTCGCCACGATTTCTTGCCCAACCGAAGGCGCCTCAATCGCCTACCAACTGGCTGGCGAATGGCAACTCTATTCCGAGCCCGTCCCGGTCAAACCCGGCGATAATATCCGCGCCCTCGCCTGTCGCCTCGGCTATCGCGACAGTCAGGAAGCAATAGCGGCGATCCCAGCCGAATGATCGCCGATCCTTTTGGTTTTTGCGTCCTTCTCCTCATATAATAGCCCTTTCAGCGACGATGAAACGGGCATGATTTCGCCGTCGTTCGATCGCGGAGGAGTACGCGTGAATTACCGCGCAATTGGCGCATTTTTCCGACTCGCGTTACCCGGCCTGTGTCTGGTGCAGGCGGTCAGCGCCGCTGCGCCGGAGTCCGTCGACTTTGTTCGCGATGTACAGCCAATCCTCGTAGACAATTGTCATCGTTGCCACGGTCCGGAAAAGCAGAAGGGCGATCTGCGTCTCGATGCGAAAGAAGTCGTGTTCACCGGCGGGTTGAGCGGGCCCGCGGTGACGGCGGGCGACAGCGAGAACAGTTTGATCATGCAGCACGTGCTCGGCCTCGACGGGTTCAAGCGCATGCCGCCCGGCGCCGGGAACGAACTCTCCGAAAACGACATCGCGACGTTGCGCGCGTGGATCGATCAGGGCGCCGCCTGGCCTGACGACGTCAGCGCTGAGCTGCATGATCCCCGGACCGACCATTGGTCGTATCAATCGCCGAAGCGCACCGAGCCCCCGACGGTGCAGCACGCTGACCGCGTTCGCAATCCCATCGACCAGTTCATCTTGTCGAGACTGGAACGCGAAGAGCTGGAGCCTTCACCGGAAGCGGACCGCGCCACGTTGCTCCGGCGTCTGAGCATTGACCTGATCGGTCTGCCGCCGACGCCGGCGGAGGTCGAGGCGTTTCTGGCGGATGCAAGCGAGGATGCCTACGAAAACGCCGTCGATCGCCTGCTCGCGTCGCCGCGTTTTGGTGAGCATTGGGGCAGGTACTGGTTGGACGCCGCCCGCTACGCCGACACGAACGGCTACGAGAAGGATCGCCCGCGTGTCATGTGGCGCTATCGCGATTGGGTCATCAACGCCTTCAACGAGGATATGCCGTTCGATCAGTTCACGATCGA
>CALKYK010000234.1 GCA_938003715.1 uncultured Gammaproteobacteria bacterium | reverse complement strand
TGTGCAAGAAAGGACAGCGGCCGGTCCCTCCACCGCGGCCACTCGAATCCCGGAACCACGTCGGGCCGGCCGCCGAGTTTCGAGAATCCTGGCGTACCGTCAGCCTCACGAATCTCTATGGCGGGTCGCCGCATCGGCTCGAGCCGCTCCAGCAGCTTGGCGGCCGTCGTTCGGACCGGCACGATCTTTTCCGGGGTCGTGAAATCGCTGTCGAACCAGCGCAAATCCCTGCCGGTGAGGAGCAACACAAGGATATCGATGAGCAGCAGCGGCGCGCTTACGACCGGCATGATCAGTCGGTACGCCAGGCCGAAGCCCTTCTCCTGCATGTCGCTGAACTCGTACCGGTACGACGCGAGTTTGCGTCTCGATATCTCGCCCCTGCTCGTTGACATATTTCGCTCCGTCGATACCGCGATTCCGGCCGCTCGGGCAACCATCGGCAAATCCTTGGCCGACAGTCAGGCCAGCCGGGCTGCAGATCGCTAGATTGTCCGCTGCCCCGGTGCGTGCCGGGCTGATTCCGGACAAGATTATGAATAGTATGGGAAAAAACCGATTGCTGAGAAAGCTCAAAACTGCGCATACTCGCCGCATTTTGCGCCCCCGAAAGCTCTCCAGAGGACCGCTCATGAGCAACGCGATCCCGAAGTCGATCACCTACCGCGCGGCAAAGCCCGGTGACGCGGCAGCGCTCGCGCCGCTGGTCTTCGACAGTTCCCACGAGCTGCTGGGCTTCATGTTCGGCGATCGCGGCGCGGCGGAGGCCGCGCTGACGAAACTCCTGGCACGCCCAGGTGGGCATTTCGGCTATCGTCACGTCACCGTGATGCTGGCGGACGAGGTCATCGTCGGCGTCGAACTCGGCTATGACCGGACGACGCTTTCGTCCGAGGAGCTGGCCGGCACGCTGAATATCTTCCGCTCGACGCCGGCGTCGCGGTGGCCGCATATCGCATGGAACGTTGGCCGGGCGCTGTCCGGATACGTGCCGCCACCGTCCCGCGATGCCTGGTACATCAACAATATCGCGGTGGACGGCACGCGACGTGGTGCCGGTCTCGGCATGAAGCTTCTCGAACACGTCGAGGCGCGTGCACGCGCGACCGGCTTCCGCTGCATCGAGCTCGACGTCACCGCGCCGAACGAAGGCGCAATTCGGTTCTACCGGAAGCACGGCTTCCGGCCGGTGTCGGGTTCCGGAACGGATACGCTCGAGCAGCAGTACGGCCTGCCGAAGCTCGTGCGCATGCGCCGGCTGCTCACCGAGGATCGCGGCATTGGCCAGGACAATTACGGTCACGCGACGAGTTCGATCGTCGTCAACGACATCACCGGGCTCAACCCGATTCCCGTCGACGAGCTGTATGCGCCGGGCAGCGTGGAGCAGCTGCAGGCGATGGTGAAGTCGTCCGACAAGCCGCTGTCGATCGGCGGCGGTCGCTTCAGCATGGGCGGACAGACCGCGCATCCCGGCACGCTGCATATCGACATGCGCGGGCTGAACCGGATTCTCGAGGTGGATGCGGAGGCAAAGACGATCCGCGTCCAGGCGGGCGCGAGGTGGAAGGACGTGCAGCGCGTCGTCGACGACTACGGACTCGCGGTCAAGATCATGCAGACCTATTCGAGCTTCACGGTGGGCGGGTCGATCAGCGTCAACTGTCACGGCCGCTACATCGGTCTCGGTCCGCTGATCCTGTCGGTGCGAAGCATTCGCCTGCTGACAGCCGACGGCGGGCTCGTCTCGGCATCGCCGGACGAGAACGCGGAGATCTTTTACGGCGCCGCCGGCGGTTACGGCGCGCTCGGCATCATCGTCGAGGCGGAACTCGATCTCGCCGAGAACCTGAGGCTCGAACGACTCAGCAAGAAGATGCCGCTATCGCGCTACCCGGATTTCTTCGCCAAGCGCGTGCGAAACGACCCGCGCAGCGTCTTTCACAACGCAGACATGGTGCCGCCGAAGTTCGAAAAGGTCCGCGCGATCACGTGGCAGGCCACGGACAAGCCGGTCAATGCAAAGGAACCGAAACCCGGCCGCAACCTGTATCTCGCCGAGCGCTACATGCTGTGGGCAATCACGGAAACGCCGCTGGGCCACCTGCGCCGCGAATATTTGTACGAGCCGCTCCTGTACTTCCGCTCGATCGTCAAGTACCGCAATCGCGAGGCCGACTACGACGTCGCGGAGCTCGAGCCGCTGTCGCGCAGCAAGAAGACCTACGTCCTGCAGGAATATTTCGTGCCGGTCGGGCGGCTGACAGAGTTCGCGCCGCTGATGACGGCGATCCTGAATCGTTTCGACGTGCAGGTCGTCAACGTCTCGATCCGGCACGCGAACGCCGACCCGGGCTCGCTGCTCGCATGGGCCCGCGAGGAAGTATTTGCCCTGGTGCTGTATTACAAGCAGGGCACGTCGGCCGCCGAGCGCGAGCGCGTGGCGGTCTGGACGCGCGAACTGATCGAGGCGGTGCTGTCCTGCGGCGGCACGTACTACCTTCCGTACCAGCCGCACGGCCGCGTCGACCAGTTCAATCGCGCCTACCCGCGCGCAAAGGAGCTGTTCAAGCTGAAAGACAAGCTGGACCCCGATTACCGCTTCCGCAACTGCCTGTGGGAGAAGTACTACCGCAACGACACCGACCCGCGGCTGCTGCCGGACAGGAAGATCGACGGATCCGAGTTCCTGACCGTGTACGACGACACGCGAATGCGGGACGATTTTTATCGCTTCCTGCAGACCGTCTATCACCTGTACCCGGAACACGAGTTTCACCAGCTGATCATCGATGCCTGCCGAAACTACGACGACGACCAGTCCATCTACGAAGCCGTCGCCGAACGCCTGCCCGGCATCAAGCCGTTCCTGTCCGAGCTGACTTACGCACTGCCGGCGTTGTCGACGCAGAAAAAGGAGATGATGCGCCAGACCGTCGAGATCCTGCCGGCGCGACCCGGCTACGACGGCTACCTCGAGATCGGGTCCACCGGACGCTATGTGAAGAAACTGAAGAAAGCGTTGAACATCCACGAACCGGTGTTCGTGACCAACGACGTGGTGCCGGACAACTCTCCGCCCGAAATCATGGAGCGCGGCGGGCTGAAACAGGTCGGCCGATTTTTCAAGCTCAATGACTACGAGCCCATACCCGACTCCTGGATCGCGGACGAGAGCCTCGACCTGGTCACCTGCTACATCGGCCTGCATCACTGTCCGCGTGAGAAACTCGGCGCATTCATCGATTCGATCCGGCGCGTGCTGCGACCGGGCGGGCAGTTCGTGCTGCGCGATCACGATGCCGGCACCGACGACATGCGCACGTTCGTCGCGCTCGTGCATACCGTTTTCAATGCGGGACTCGGTGTGAGCTGGGGGGAAGACCGGAAGGAGCTGCGCCTGTTCGAGGGCATCGACTTCTGGGTCGGCGAAATCACCGCGCGCGGTTTCACCGATTCCGGCAAGCGGCTGCTGCAGGCGCACGACCCGTCCCTGAATACGCTGCTGTGCTTTACCCGGGAGTGACCGTCGCCGATCAGGGCTGAAGGTGCTTGTCCTTGGCGAGCACGATCGCTTCGGCGCGCGAATGCACGCCGAGCTTTTCGAAGATGCGCGTCACGTGATTGCGCACCGTCTTGTCGCTGATGAACAGCCGCTCGCCTATGGCCGCATTCGTGCAGCCATCGGCCATGCACAGCAGGATTTCGCGCTCTCGTTTCGACAGGACTTCGAAAATCGGGTCTTCCGCCCCGTCGACGGGGCGGACGCCGGTAAAAGCGACGACCTCCTCCATGAACCGGTCCCATGCCGGCTCGCCGTCCAGCAGGATGTGATTGCGTGAATCGAGCTGCACGAAGCGTGCATCGGGAATTCGTGTCGCGAGGACGCGGCCGGCCGACAGCGGCACGACCTCGTCGTTCGTTGCGTGCATGACCAGCGTTGGCACCGATACCTGCTCGAGGAGGTCGATGATGTTGACGCGGCCTCGCTGGTCGAGCAGCTTCGTCGCCATGTCGGGCGTCGTCGTCTTGCGGCAAAGTTCGTTGAACCAGTCCAGCTGCTCTGGCGTGGCCTCCGGCACGAAACGGGACGTGAACAGCTGCCGATAGACCGGGTTGTCCTGTCCCCAGCCGAGTTTCGTCAACTGCATGATCGCCTTGTAGGCCACCGCTACATCGGATTCGTCCCGTTCCGCCCATCCCTGTGCGTACGCGCCGTACAGGATCAGGTGTGAAACGTTTTCGGGATAGCGAATCGCGTAGCGGATTGCCGCCGCGCCGCCCTGCGACATGCCGAGTATCGCGAAGGGTTTTGTCGGACGTGCCGCTTCGACGACCGTCTCGAAGTCGTCGAACCAGCGCTCGAACGACACATCGTCGACGCGCCAGTCGCTCATGCCGCAGCCGCGTTCGTCGTAGCGAATCAGCCTGAAGTGGCTGGTCAGGAACTGCACCCAGTGTCGCCACACGGGACTGTCCCAGTCGAACTCCAGATGCGTGAGCCAGGTCGAGGCGCGAACGAGCGGTAAGCCGGACCCCGACTCGGCCCAGGCCAGGTTGACGCCGTCTTCCGTTCGCAGCATGCGGATCGACTGCCGCATCGGTTTCCCCATCGGGCTTGTGTTCACAGTCTACGGCGGGTCGGGACAAATATCACCAGCAGAACAGGCACTTGCGTCGAAAAACAGGACCTCTGTCCCATGGTCCGGCGACACGCGGCGGCGCAGAATTTTCGCCACGGACAACGAAACGACCGCCCTTTCCAACGGGCCAGGAGCTTAAAAATGGCAACAGCAGCACAGAACATCGATTCAAGCCGCTACGCACGCTGTATCGACATTTCGAAGCGTATTCGCTGGGATATCGACAAGGACGTAATCCGCAACCGGACGCTCGATACGAACCAGAAATTCCTGCCGGACAACCTTTCTCTCGTACACGAACTCGATTTCCTGACCGACTCGGAGCAGCGTTTCTTAAGTCAGGTGCAGGGCCGCACCTACGCGAACCTGTTCGGCCTGATCGAACGCTACATCAATGCCAAGATCCTCGAGGTCAGCCAGGATCACTGGTTCGGCGACCAGGTTGCGCTGGAGGCGCTGGTGCGCTTCAGCGACGAAGAGCTGAAGCACCAGGAACTTTTTCGCCGCGTCGAGGCGCTCGCCGCTGCCGGCATGCCGGAAGGGTACAAGGTCGTTGCCGACCCGAACGATGTGGCACGGACCGTGCTCGGCAAGTCGACCTGGGCGGTAATGGCACTGACCTGCCACGTCGAGATCTTCACGCAGGTGCATTTCAAGAAAAGTATCGAGCCCGAAGCCGAGCTGTCGGAGCTGTGGAAGGACGTGTTCCTGTACCACTGGAAAGAGGAATCGCAGCATGCGGTGCTGGATGAACTCGAGTGGCGTCGCATCGATGCAGGCATCTCGAGCGACGAGCGCGACCAGGGCGTCACGGACCTGATCGATCTCGTCGTCGCCGTCGACGGCATCCTGCAGGGCCAGGCCGAAGCTGACGCCCGTTACTTTCTCGGCAACGCCGGACGAACGTTCGACTCTGCCGAATCGCAGGCAGTTTCGAACACGGTTCTGAAAGCGTACCGCTGGCAGTACATCGTCTCGGGAATCCAGGACGGCCGTTTTCTCGGCGTGCTGACGGACCTGATCGACGAATCGCAGACGAAACGTATCACCGCGGCACTCGAGCCGCTGATGGCGCCTTTCGGCTGATCGAAATCCAGTTCAACAGGGAGGCCAGGAAATGAATACTCAACGAATGAAACAGATCATCGCAACGGCGCTGACTGTCGTATTGACAGCTTCCGTGATCGCGGGCCCGAGCACGGCGCGCGCCGACGAGGACCGTCGTAGCGACTCGCGCCTGCTAGCGCAACTCACGCAGTTCGATGGGGGCTGCCCACCTAACGAATGCACGGACGAGCAGTTCTCGATTCACCGTGCGCCGGTGTGTGCGAACGGCCCCGACACGTCGCTGGATGGCTACAGCATCGGCATGCTGAGAGAATTTTCGACCGATTTGGCGGCAGGTTCCTCGACGCTGGTTCGTACCGACGCTGGCATTGCATTCGATATCGTTGCGGCCGGGCTTCGACCGAATGCACCGTATACCGTCTGGTGGGTCGCGTTCAATCCGGACAACGAGTGTATCCAGGCGGACGGTGCCTGCACGTGCGATGTGAACAGCCTGCGCCCGGGACAGGACAGTGTGTTCTACGCAACCGGCGCAATGACTGACCGTCTGGGCACAGGCGTCTTCGCAGGCCGAATTTCGTACGGCGAGGTTCCGGACGGGTTCGACCAGGTCCCGTTCGGCGGTGTATTCGGGGTTGGCATCGAACCCGATGCGGAAATTCACTTCGTACTTCGTGGTCACGGCCCGGCGCTGCGCGGACGCGCCGGACGTCGCGACGACGATTGAGGGTTGCCGGGGATCGGGCCGGATGCAGTTCGTTGCTGCCCCGGACCGATTGCCGTCATTCCAGGAGCAGGCCCAACAGCAGCCAGGCGATGCCGGCCGCAAAACAAAGCAGAATCCCCATGAACACGAACCAGAACGCCATCGAGAACGGCTGCTGGGCAAGGACTGATGCGCCCTCTTCGCGAAACGGGCCAGATGCATCCCGCAGTGCACGGACGACCACAAACAACACGCCCCCCACCACCAGGACAAACACCACTTCCAGCGCAAACATCCTCAGCCCATCCGATTCGATCATCCCGCTGACGATCAAGAGGCCGATACCGCTGAACCAGCACGCGGCAATAATCTTCGTGCCGTCAACGAGCTTTTTCCCACCGTCTGTACGCCGCTCGCTCCCCGCGCCCGAGGTTTCGAGCGCGGTTCGTTTCCCGTGCACGTACTCGACAAGGTCGGTGAACGTGACGAGCTTCGCGGTTGTGGCCTCGAAAACCTCCAGGTTTTCGACCTCGCAGTCGATAGCGAATTCTTCTTGGAGCGACCAGAAAAGGTGGGGGTTGGCGCTGACCTCAGCCCGCAGGTCATCGTCGAGCCTGTCCTGCGGACGAAGACCATCTAGATTCATCTCGAGGTTCTTTGCGAGTACGGCACGCGCACGCACCGCAGTGTCACCCCTGGCCGGATCGCCGAACAGCTGCGCGAACCTGTCGTCGTCGAACTGCTGACGCTCGGACAGTCGCTTCGCCGTCAAGCGGTTCCTCGCGCTGCCGATCAGGGCGAAGACGATGGCCAGTGCGATCAGTCCCGGAAACAGGTACTCGCCGAGTTTGTCGATGAACCCGGACACACGACTCCAAAGGTGATGGAGATGCTCGTATTGTCCCCCGAAACGTCACCAAAAAGCGTGAGGCGCGTCCTGAATGCCAGGTTTCGACCAGCGGGCAGGCACAGGCCTGTTGCAGGCTGCCGTTGCCGACTCGCCCGTCGTGCTGCTTTCGATCCTCAGCAGCGGTCTTCGGGTACGTCGGTGCGTCGGTAGGTACGTTCGTCGCTGCAGCGCGCTTCCGCCGTTTGCGGCGAGCGATTCTTGAGCCACCGGAATGCGCCGATGCTCAACATGACCAGCAATAGCATTGTGATTGTCATCTGCGTCTCCCTCGTTGCCCCGTGCTCCGGCTAAAAAAAGGCCGGCAAATTCGCCGGCCTCCAAGACATGAGACAGGGTATCGGGGGAGAGTCCCGTCTCGGTTTGAGGGGTGCGGGGGATGCTCCATCAAACTGGATAAAAAGATAGCATCGCGACGGAAATCGTCAATGGCAAGCCGATGATTTCAGGCCTGTTTTTTGTAACGGTTTGTATCCGAAATGCGCTACGCGGTCTTGCGTGAGTGCGCCGCGCGGAATTGCAGCGCCCGAGTGAGGCTATCTCTTTTCGCCTCCCGCGGGAGGAATGTCGAGCATCGCAGAAAGAACGGTATCGGAACCGCCGGCGCCAGTGTACCTGCATTAGCGACGATAAAAGGCCGCTGAAAACCTACTGAAGTCTACGCCCGCGATTGCGCGGAAGAAGGTCGATCGCATGTTAGTTCCCAACGCATCACAGTTGATCACCTTTCCACGCAAAACCCCATCGCGCCGGTGGGGTTTTGCGTGCCGAATTGCCTACCGACAAGTTACGTTCAAATTTTCGACTTCCGCGGTTACGTCTCCGTTTGAACTAAGTACGATATGAAATGTTTCATGGACATTCAGATTTACGGCATGCCCGATTCCAATCATATTGAAGTTGACGACCTCAGTGAAAATCAATGGCAGACCGTCTGCAGCAACGTTGAAACTCTGGAAGTTCAGTCCGACGGCGCGATAAGTATCGCCCGTAACTGCGCCGACACCCGAAGCGCCCTGAGTGTTCAAGTGGACCACTGCGTGAAACCCGCCCGACCCATCCGTGGTCTCTGTAATCAGCACATGCAACTTGCCGCTGATGCTCAATATTTCCCCTGCGCCCCCGTTTGCGCAGGGTACGAACACGTTCTGAGAGAATGGCACCTTAATGTTTGTGTTAACGCCTGCTGAAGCCGGAAGAGTAGAAACGGCGGCGAAAATTGCTGCCAATGCTGCAAAGGTGATCTTGAAATTCATCTGCTCACTCCCGATTAATCACTCATCAATAATTTCCCTTCGTGAGCGAGCCGTCTATTCGAGGAACATCTAATTGTGCTACGGAGAAATACAGTGCGGCTTTTTGCGGCACGTACAGGGCGCATGTCCGCTTTTCGAACGACACCGCACGACAGTAGGCCATTGGAGGGGTAACCATTCGCCGATTGCTGTATCTGGCCAGCGCATACACGGGGATCGCTGCGCTGTACCAGCGACGATTCAGAAACGTGATGGAGCCGGTCTTTGGTGGAGCCTCGGAAGGACGCCACTCACCTGCTACTCCACGGTCACCGACTTGGCGAGATTGCGCGGCTGATCGACGTCGGTGCCCTTGAGCACCGCGACGTGATACGCGAGCAGCTGCAGCGGGATCGTGTACAGGATCGGTGCCTGGAAGTCCTGGATCAGCGCGGGCATGCGCATCGTGTGGATACCGACACGGTCGCCGAACTGTACCCGCGGATCCGCGAAAACGTAGAGCTCACCGCCGCGCGCGCGTACTTCCTGCAGGTTGCTCTTCAGTTTTTCCAGCAGCTCGTCGTCGGGCGCGACGGTGACGACCGGCATGTCCTCGTCGACGAGCGCCAGCGGACCGTGTTTCAGCTCGCCGGCCGCGTACGCCTCGGCGTGGATGTAGGAAATTTCCTTCAGTTTCAGAGCGCCTTCCATCGCCACCGCGTTCTGCACGCCGCGACCGAGGAACAGCGCGTGTTCCTTGTCGACAAAATGCTTCGCAAGCGTTTCGATGGAGCCATCGAGCGTCAGCACCTGCTCGATCAGGCCTGGCAGTTCAGCAAGTTGCGCAACCAGCATGCGTTCCTGCTTCTCCTCGAGCCCGTTGCGACGCGCGATGGCAATCGTCAACAGCGCGAGCGCAGCTAGCTGGGTCGTGAACGCCTTCGTCGAGGCGACGCCGATCTCCTGCCCGGCACGGGTCATCATCACCAGGTTCGACTCGCGCACCATCGAGCTTTCGGGCACGTTGCAAATCGTCAGCGTCGACAGGTAACCCATGTCCTTTGCCGCGCGCAGCGCCGCAAGCGTGTCAGCGGTTTCGCCGGACTGACTGATCGTGATGAACAGCGTATTGTCCGGCACCACCGGTGAGCGGTAACGATACTCGCTCGCAATCTCGACCATGCACGGAATCCGGCACAGCTGCTCGACCCAGTAACGGGCGATCAGGCCGGCATGGTAGCTGGTGCCGCACGCGACGATCTGCACGGCGCGGGTCTTGTCGAGTACCTTGCCGGCACCGGGCCCGAATGCCGCATCCAGTACCTTTCCGTTCGCAATGCGCTCCTCGAGCGTGCGCGCAACCGCAACCGCCTGCTCGTGGATTTCCTTTTGCATGTAGTGGCGGAATGAACCACGCTCGGCCGCGTCCGCCGTCAGCTCGCTTTCCTTGACGGGGCGCTCGACCACCTCGCCATCGGCGTCGTAAATGGTGACCTGCTGTTTCTCGACAACGGCGATGTCGCCTTCGTCGAGGAACATGAACTTGCGTGTCACGGGCAGCAGCGCGGCGACGTCGCTGGCGACAAAGTTTTCACCGATTCCGAGACCCACGACCGCGGGCGATCCGGCCCGCGCGATGATCAGCTTGTCCGGATCACCGGCGCTCATCACCGCGAGCGCGTAGGTACCCTCCAGTTCGGCGACGGTCTTGCGCACGGCCTCGGCAAGGTCTGCGCTCGATGCACGATGGTGCTTGATACGATGGGCAACAACTTCGGTGTCCGTATCCGACTCGAACTCGTAACCGAGGCGCTGCAGGTCCTCGCGCAGCTCGTCGTGATTCTCGATGATGCCGTTGTGGACGATCGCGATGTCGCCGCGCGAAAGATGCGGGTGCGCGTTCGTTTCGTTCGGTACGCCGTGCGTCGCCCAGCGCGTGTGCGAGATGCCGTTGACGCCGCGAAGCGGTGCCTCGTCGAGCGCATTCTGCAGTTCCTGTACCTTGCCGGCGCGCCGGATGCGCCTGATCTCGCCGTTTTCCCGAATCGCAATTCCGGCGGAATCGTAGCCGCGGTACTCTAGACGCCGCAGCCCCTCCATCAGGATCGGCACGACGTCTCTTTCGGCTACGGCGCCGACGATTCCACACATGTAATGACTCTCCCAACGGGCGACGCCGCCTCGGAGGCGCATTGTCGCAATAAATTCGGCCGCTCAGCGTGCATGAGTTCGCAGTCGCGGGCAAGCACCGCGTCACGCTTTCGCCAGGCTAGCAGAACACCCTGTTTTTTAACGTTTATTTTGGCTTTTTCTCGGGCCTTTTCCAGCCTTCGATCGTCACTTGCTTGCTGCGTTCCAGGGTCAGTTTTCCGGCCGGGGCATCCTTGGTGATTGTCGAGCCGGCGCCGATCGTCGCATCGGCACCGATTTCCACCGGCGCCACCAGCTGCACGCCCGAGCCGAACTGCTCCGACGCCCCGAGCGCGCCGAGGGG
>CALKYK010000233.1 GCA_938003715.1 uncultured Gammaproteobacteria bacterium | reverse complement strand
GAGGCACTGTCTGCCGCCGACATCCACACGCTGCTCCCCCTCAACGCCTCCACGGATCCGGACCCGTCCCTGCTCGATCACTGCACCGACAAGCTCGAAAAGCAGAAATTTGTGGCGGCGCTGACGCCGTTCGTCAGCCCCGCGCTGGAGGAGGCGGCCGACCTCCTGTTGCCGATTGGCACGTTTGCCGAAACTTCGGGCACGTACGTCAACGTCGAAGGCCGCTGGCAGAGTTTCCCGGGCATTTCCAACCCGATTGGCGAGGCGCGGCCGTGCTGGAAGGTACTGCGTGTGCTCGGCAACCTGATCGATGTGCCGGATTTCGACTACCTGTCGAGCGAGGCGGTGCGCGACGAACTCGTGGCGGCCGTCGGCGAGGTCAACCCCGACCCGGTGCGAGCAAACGGCGCGAACGTGGGCTCGAAGGATGGCAAAGATGCCGACGTCGATGTGCCGATCTATGAAGTCGACCCGGTCGTGAGGCGGGCGACCGCCCTGCAGCTGACGCCCGAAGCGCAGCGTGGCCGCGAGCGCCGCTCATGAAAGCGCTTATTCCGGATTTCATGCTGGAGTGGTGGGCCGCCGCTTGGGGCGTGCTGCCGCCGATGATGCAGTATCTGGTGCAGACGACGTTTTTCATCGTGGTCGTGATGATCTCGGTGATCCTCTGCGTCGCCTTTTCCACCTACTTCGAGCGCAAGGTCATCGGTTATATGCAGGGCCGTCTCGGCCCGAATCGTGTCGGGCCGAAAGGCTATGGCCAGCCGTTCGCCGACGTCATCAAGCTGCTGATCAAGGAAGTCGTGATCCCGCAGCGCTCGAACCGTTTCCTGTTCGTCATCGCGCCACTGCTGACGCTGATTCCGGCGCTCGCAACCTGGGCGGTCGTGCCGTTCAACGAGACCTGGGTGCTGGCTGACATCAATGCCGGCCTGCTGTACGTGCTGGCGCTGACCTCGGTCGGTGTCTATGGCGTGATCCTGGCCGGCTGGGCCACAAACTCGAAGTATGCCTTCCTCGGCGCGATGCGCTCGGCCGCGCAGATCGTCGCCTACGAGATCGCGATGGGTTTCGCGCTCGTCGGCGTGCTGATGGCCGGCGGCAGCCTGAATCTCGGCGTTATCACCGAAGCGCAGGGCGGCGGTTTCAGCAACTGGTTCATCATTCCGCTGCTGCCCCTGTTCCTGGTCTATTTCATCGCCGGCGTCGCAGAGACGAACCGCGCGCCGTTCGACGTGGCCGAAGGCGAATCGGAAATCGTAGCCGGGTTTCATGTCGAGTACTCGGGCGTCGCATTCGCACTGTTCTTCCTCGCCGAGTACGCGAACATGGTCCTGATCGCGGCGCTGACGTCGATCTTCTTTCTCGGCGGCTACCACTCTTTCTTCGAGGGCTGGACGTTCCTCGGCGAAGACAATTTCCTGCGGCAGCCGAGCCTTTTCTGGCTGTTCGTCAAGATCTGCTTCTTCATGTTCGTCTTTTTCTGGCTGCGGGCGACGTTCCCGCGCTATCGCTACGACCAGATCATGCGCCTCGGCTGGAAGGTGTTCATTCCGATCACGATTATCTGGATCGCTGTCGAAGGCGTGATGGCGTGGTTAGAGATCGGTCCGTGGGCGAATCTCTACGGGTGACGCCATGAACCGAATTATCAGTTACGTGAAAACGTTTGCGCTGTGGGAGCTCTGGCGCGGTCTTTCAGTCACGTTTCGCAACTTCTTCCGGCCCGCGGTAACGGTTCACTACCCTGAAGAAAAGGCGCCGCAGTCGCCGCGTTTTCGCGGTCTGCATGCGCTGCGCCGATACCCGAACGGCGAAGAGCGCTGCATCGCCTGCAAACTCTGTGAGGCGGTGTGCCCGGCACTCGCAATTACGATCGAATCGGACGTCGGTGAGGACGGCACGCGCCGGACGACGCGCTACGACATCGACCTGTTCAAGTGCATTTACTGCGGCTTCTGCGAGGAGGCCTGCCCGGTCGACGCGATCGTCGAAACGCGGATACACGAATATCACATGGAAAAGACCGGCGAAAACATCATGACCAAAGACAAGCTGCTGGCGGTGGGCG
>CALKYK010000232.1 GCA_938003715.1 uncultured Gammaproteobacteria bacterium | reverse complement strand
CGCTACTGGTAGCTCGCGCCGGAGCGGTCGCGGGCATCGGGCCGCAGCCAGGATGAGCGCCTGTTCGCGGTCGCTTCAGAACGATACCGGCAGCGCCTGGGGGAAGACGGCTGGTTCGACGATGCGACCGCCGCAGTCGAAACGCTTCACGCCATCGACGGCGGCCAGCTGCGCCTGCCAACGGGGGTGCTGTTTGCGGGCTTCGAACGTCCCCCGCCTGTTGTCGGTCTGCTCCGCGATGCGCTGGCGCGATCCGGCGTATCCGTGAGTGCCGCCGAATCGCCGTTGCGGCAAACACGTCTGTCCGCCAGCGCTTACGATTCCGATGCCGCAGAACTGCGCGCCGCCGGCGCCTGGGCGCGCAGCGTGCTGGAGGCCGAGCCCGCAGCGCGGATCGCCATCGTGCGCCCCGGACTCGAAAGCGAGGTGGAGCGCGCAGCGCACCTCGTGCGCGAAGGCCTGGTTCCAGGCTGGCAGTACGGTGGAGATCGCTACAGGCAGCAGCTCAATGTTTCGCTGGGACGGCGCCTGTCTTCCTACCCCGCTGTGGAAATCGCGCTGCTGCTGCTGCGCTGGTTTGCTGAGGGACTCACGAGTCCCGAACTCGCCACGCTGCTGCGGACACCGCTACTGGCGGCCGGCGCGACAGGACCGCGCAGCCGGCTCGAACTCGAACTCAGGAAGCATGCCGACCAGTCCTGGACGCCAGCACGGTTTCGCGAAGTATTCGCCACGACGACGAAGGCGTCTGACTGCGCCGAATTCTTCGACGCCGTCGATGCGGCGGAGAAGCGTCTGTCGGCAATGCCGGACGCGGTCGGGCCGTCGCAGTGGGCTGCCTGTATCGACGGTGTCCTCGCTGACTGGCACTGGTGTCGGGTCGAGTCGCCGGACAGCGAAGCTTTCCAGCTCGTCAATCGCTGGCGCCAGCTGCTGAACGATTTCGCGCGGGTTGCGGCCGTCACGCCGACGATGCGCTATGCCTCAGCGGTCGCGAGACTGGCGCGTTTTGCCGGGGAGGCCGTCTATCAGCCGGAGTCGGTTCATGCCGGAGTCGAACTGCTCGGGCCGCTGGAAACGGCCGGGCTGGAATTCGATTTCGCCTGGTGGAGCGGCCTCGATGCGCGGCGCTGGCCCCCGCCGTCACGGCGCACACCCTTCGTCGCTCGCGAGTTGCGGATCGAGGCCGGCATGCCCGATGCAACGCCCGTCGATACGCTGCAGTACGCGCGACAGCTGCTCGAATCCGGCGTTCGACGCTCGCAGCAGGCGATGCTTTCGTACGCGCGGCACAGCGAAGACGGCGAGCTCGCACCGAGCCCGCTCGTCGCCGAGCTGGGCCCGGAAGAAACGTCACCTCCGCGCGATCCGGGCTGGCCCGCGGCGACATTTCGCGGCGTCGCGCAATTCGAGCGCAACGTCGAGGATGCGCCGCCGCCCGTCGCCGCCGGTGAGAAACTCAGCGGCGGTGCGTACGCGTTGCAAGCCCAGCATCGCGAGCCGTTCGACGGCTTCGTCACGGCGCGACTGCACGTCAGGCGCCTACATCGATTCCAGCGTGGAGTGCCGGCGCGTCAGCGCGGCATCATTCTGCATGACGCCCTGCACAACCTGGTTGCCAGCGGGACCCGTAGCGACGACCTGCTTGACTGGTCGGCGGCCGAAAGACAGCGACGCATCGGCAGTGCCGTCGATCAGGCGCTCGCAGCGCCGCTGCGTTCGGCACATGCCGTGCAACAGCGGCTGCTGCGCATCGAGCGCGCTCGGCTTTTCTTGTTGCTCGACGGTTTTCTGGAGAAGGAAGCGGGACGCGATGCGTTCGTCGTGGATGCCGTCGAGCACCGGCTCGACTACCGGCACGGCGATGTCAGCCTTGAATTGAGAGTCGATCGCATCGACCGCTACGCCGACGGCGGCATTGCCATCATCGACTACAAGTCCGGCCAGGCGAAGCGATTCGTGTCCCGTGACGGCGACCTGACCGACGTGCAGCTGGTCGCGTACGCGGACGCCGCCGATTCGCCGGTCGCCGGTCTCGCAATGATCAATCTCGACACGCGGCAGATTTCGTACTCCGGCCGCGGTCCGGTTTTCTTCGATAAAGACGCCGACGATTGGCCGGCCACGTTTCGACGCTGGCAGCGGGACGTACACGCGCTGCTGGATGCACTGGCCGCGGGCGACGTGCGCATCGACATTCGTCCGGGTGCCGGTAGCGGCAGGGTCCTTGCGATCCTGAGCCGGCGCGAGGAGGTGCTGCGTGAGCGGTGACCGGCAGATCGCAGCGGATACCGCGGCGCGAGAGTCGGCGCTCGACGTCTCGCGCTCATTCATCGTGCAGGCACCGGCTGGATCGGGGAAAACCGAGCTCCTCATCCAGCGTTACCTGCGGCTCCTGGCGGTTGTCGAGGAGCCGGAACAAGTACTGGCAATCACGTTTACACGCAAGGCGGCCCAGGAAATGCAGCTGCGCGTCATCGCGGCGTTACAGCGCGCGCGGGACGGTGACGAACCCGAGCCCGCACACGAGCGCGTCACCTACGCGTCCGCGGCCGCCGTTCTCGACCGCAGCGCTGCGCGCGACTGGCAGATCGTGGATTCTCCGGCACGGCTGCGCATCGAGACGGTCGACGCATTCTGCGCCGGCATCGCTCGCACGCTGCCGCTGTCCGCCGGCCTCGGCTCCACGGCAAGAATCCCGGCCGATGCGGATCTCGACGAAGTATACGAACGCGCAGCCGCGGCGACACTCGACTATCTCGTCGAAGACACCCGCTATGGGTCAGTCGTCGAACGCGTGCTGCGGCACGTGGACAATCACACCGGCGTCTATCTCGGCTACCTGGCAAGCATGCTGCGATCGCGCGAGCAGTGGCTCGCGATCACCGGCGGTGGAGGCGTGGATGCCGTCGACGCCGATGCGATGCGCGATGAGCTCCAAGGCAATATCGCGACGCTCATCGAGCGGCAGCTCGCAGACGTCTGTGCGCTTGCTCCGGACAAGCTGCGGAAGGAACTGCCGGCGCACGCGCGTTATGCGGCGCGAAACCTGCTTGACGCGAAAATGGCGGAACCTCGCCACCTCGCACTGCTCGACATGGATGCGTTGCCCGGTGGCCATATAGCGGACCGCGACGCGTGGCGGGCTTTGGCCGACCTGCTGCTGACCGGGACCGGCACCTGGCGCAAGCAGCTCAACCGCAACCAGGGATTCCCGCCGGGTGACCAGGGCGAGAAGAAGGCGATGACAGAGCTGATTGCCTCGCTCGCTGACGAGGTCGCCTTGCGAAATGCGCTGCTGCGCGTCAGGACGCTGCCCGACGCACACTATAGCGACGACCAGTGGCAGGTCCTGCTCGCGCTGTTCGAGCTCCTGCCGCTAGCCGCCGCGGAGCTGCGGCGCCTGTTCAGCGAGCGCGGCGTCACCGATCATGCGCAGGTTGCCGAGGCTGCCGCTGCGGCAGTCGGCACGGATGAGGCGCCGGGCGACATCACGATGCTGCTCGACTACCGCATTCGTCACCTGCTCGTCGACGAGATGCAGGACACGTCAATTACGCAGTACGAGTTTTTGCGCAACCTGACTGCCGGCTGGACCGGCGACGACGGCCGCACGATTTTCTGCGTCGGTGATCCGATGCAGTCGATCTACCGCTTCCGCGAAGCAGAGGTCGGTGAGTTCCTGCTGGCGCGGCAAAAAGGAATCGGCAACGTGCACCTCGAACCGCTCGTGCTCCGCCGCAACTTTCGTTCCGGCGAAAATCTCGTGCACTGGTTCAACACGGTATTCGCCCAGGTTCTTGCTCCGGCCGACGACATTGCGAGCGGGGCGATCGCGTACGAGGAATCGGTGCCGGTCGATGCGCATACCGGCGATGGTCGCGTCGAGCTGCACCCGCTGTTCGATGCGGACGCAGAAGAGGAGGCACGTTGCACGCTCGACGTCCTAAAGGCGTTGCTCGGAAACTCGGAGGACCAGGTCGCAGTGCTGGTGCGCAGCCGCACGCACCTGTCG
>CALKYK010000231.1 GCA_938003715.1 uncultured Gammaproteobacteria bacterium | reverse complement strand
CGTTACGATGCTGCCGGTCGCCAACGAGCCCGTAATCGGCTTCGATACCGGGCCCGGCAACACGCTGCTCGATGCCTGGAGCCGACTGGAGCGGCACGAGCCCTACGATGCCAATGGCGACTGGGCGCGCAGTGGCAAGGTCATCGATGCGTTGTTTCAGAAAATGCTGGCCGACCCGTACTTCGAACTGGCGCCGCCGAAAAGTACCGGCTTCGAATACTTCAATGCGGTCTGGGTGCGCCAGCAGGTCTCGAGTTTCGACGGCGAAAAATTCGCCGGGGCGGACGTGCAGGCCACGCTTGCCGAACTGACGGCGTTCACGATTTCCACCGCCATACTGAAGTTCGCGCCGGACATCGCCTCGGTGCTCGTCTGCGGCGGCGGCGTGCACAACGCCGACCTCATCGATCGCCTGCGCGCCTACCTGTCGGGTACCGAGGTCGTGTCCACGCAAAAATTCGGGCTGCACCCGGACTGGGTGGAGGCAGCCGCGTTCGCATGGCTGGCAAAGCGCTGCATCGAAGGCAAGCCGGGAAACCTGCCGGAGGTCACCGGCGCGCGTGCCGCCGCGGTCCTCGGCGCCGTGTATCCCGGATCGGGGTCTAGAGATCAGGCCTCGTCGCCGGCGAACTCCAGCCCATAACCGATCGCGGCCAGCAAGCCACGCTCCCGCTCCAGGTCCGCGATCGTCAACGGGTTGTCCTCGAGCCAGCCGGCGGGAAACGCCAGGCTGATTCTCTTCCGCGTCGCAGTGACACCAATTGCGGGCATTGTCGTCGAACTGCGGCTTCGATTGAGCAATACGGCAAGGCGCAGAATGACGGCAAGCGCCTGGGCGCGCTTGCGCCAGGCAGACGGTACGGTTTTCAGCCGCGACGCTTCGAACGACGAGCGCTGGTTCGCGATCAGGTATGCGAGCAGCATCTGTTCGGCTCGAGGAAAACCCGGCAGGTCGGCGTTTGCGGCGATGTAGGCGCCGTGCTTCTGGAAGCCACTGTGCGAAATATCGAGGCCGATCTCGTGCAGCAATGCCGACCACGACAGCATGTCCGCCGCCAGCTCCGATTCGAGCTGCCACGCTTCGGCCACCTGGCCTAGCAGCATGCGCGCGGTCGTCCTGACTCGCGTCGCCTGCGCGTCGTCGACGTTGTAGCGGCGTGCGAGGGCCGCGACGCTGCGATCGCGCGCGTCCTCATGCTGCAGTCGACCGAGCAGGTCGTACAGCAGGCCCTCGCGGAGCGCGCCGTCCGAGACCTTCAGGTGACCGATGCGCAGGACCCCCATCAGTTCGACCAGGATCGCGAGCCCGCCCGGCCAGACCTGCGCTCGTCGCTCGGCCAGTCCGGGCAAAGTCAGCTCCGACGTGTTGCCGTAATCGCAGACCCGCCGGATCAGTTCCTCGAGCGCCGCAGGCGTCATGTCATTCGTTTCGATGATGCCCAGGCCCCGTGCGACCGCCTCGGTCGCGAGGATGGTGCCGGAGGTTCCGATCGCTTCGATGTCGGTCGCATTGCGGAAAAACGCCTTCACAGGGCGCAGTTTCAGTCGCGCCGCAAGCCGCGCAGCGCCGAAATTCTTCTGGCTGATAGTGCCGCCGGGAAAATACTTCTCGGTCATGACCACGCAGCCCATGTTCAGGCTTTCCAGCGCTTTCGGCGTTTCGCCCTGACCCAGTATCAGCTCGGTGCTGCCGCCGCCGATGTCCATGACGAGCCGGATGCCGTCGTTGCGCGGCCTGCTGTGCAGCACGCCGATATAGATGAGGCGCGCTTCCTCGATGCCGGAAATGACTTCAATGGGATGGCCGAGCGCCTTTTCTGCCAGGCGACGAAATGCATTGCTGTCCCTGGCGCGCCGCAGCGTGCTGGTCCCGGCGGTGCGCACGCTCGATGCGTGCATGTCCCGTAGGCGCTCGCCGAAACGTCCCAGGCAGTCCAGTGCCCGAGCCTTGGCTGGCTCGGTGAGCTTGCCGCCGTCCTGCAGTCCCTCCGACAGGCGTACCGTCTCGCGCAGGCGATCGATGATGGTGAGCTGGCCGTGGCGAAGTTCGCCGACGATCATGTGAAAGCTGTTGGAGCCGAGGTCTACGGCGGCGATGACCTCGGGGACCGTCTCGGCGACAGGATCTGCGGATGCAGTATCTGCTTGAACGGTTGCGATCGTTGCGGTCCCTTTTCGGCGAGGATACCTCGTTCCGGGGAACCGAAATTATACGGCAAACGAGGAGCCGCAGCCGCAGGTTGTCGTTGCGTTCGGGTTGCGAATGACGAACTGCGCGCCTTCCAGGTCTTCCTTGTAGTCGATCTCGGCACCCATCAGGTACTGGACGCTCATCGGGTCGATGACCAGGGTAACGCCCTTGTTCTGCACGCTCGAATCGCCGTCCTCGCGACTTTCGTCGAACGTGAAGCCGTACTGGAAACCGGAGCAGCCGCCGCCGGACACGAACACGCGCAGCATCAGGTTCGGATTGTCCTCCTCCTGAATCAGTTCGCTCACCTTTTCCGCCGCGGCGTCCGTGAAGACGACCGGCGGTGGCGCGGTTGCGGTGCCGATGACCGGCGCTTCGCTGCTCATGTTGCGTTACTGTCTCTGCTGTGGATCGATAGCGCTGACCGAGGCGACTTTCGGCGAGGTTTCCATGCGGTTGGTCTGCTCTATCAGCGGGACCTGGCCTTCCGGCTGGTGCACCAGCTTGCCGTTGATTTCGGCGCCGATCGCCATCTCGATCAGGTTGTAATATACATTACCAATGACCCGCGCCGTCGGGCCGAGTTCCACCCGCTGGCTGGCGACGACGTCGCCGCGGACGATGCCGTTCAGGACCACGTAGGGAACGGTCACGCCGCCCTCTACTGTCCCGTCCTCGGAGATACTCAGTGCGGAATTACTTTCAGGGTCAGCGTTGCCGCTGCCCTTGACGACGCCGTCGATGTGACAGCCGCCCGTAAAGTTCAGGTCCCCGTTGACCTTGGAATTCGAACCGACGAGCGTGTCGACGATACTGTGCCTTCGTTGCTTCTTGCGACCGAACATGAATCCGTACTCCCTCTCAATTCAACTCTGACCGGTCTGCCAGGCAAAGCTCTGGCTGACGCTGGCCACGGACCTCGTACGCGAAATCACTTCCACGTTTATTTTTTCGGGCGTGAAACCTTCCGGCAGCACGAGCTCCCGGTCGAAATCCTGGAAGTAGCGAAACGAAAACGGCCAGTTCCTGTCGGCCTGTTCCGGAATCAGCTGTTCCAGCGTGTACGTG
>CALKYK010000230.1 GCA_938003715.1 uncultured Gammaproteobacteria bacterium | reverse complement strand
CGCCGGCTGCCGGCATCGACACGACGCCCGCCTGGCACCCGGTCCTGCGGGCATTGTCAGTGCTGCGACCCGGGGGCCGACTGGTCATCAACGCGATACGCAAGGAAAACGCCGACCGCCGCGAACTGGCGGATATCGACTACGGCACACAGCTCTGGCACGAGAAGGAAATCAAGAGCGTGGCCAACGTGTCGGCACGCGATATCGCCGAATTCCTGCCGCTCGCCGCCCGCGCCGGACTGCGGCCGGACGTGCGCCGGCTGCCGCTGGAGGCGGCCAACGAGGCGCTTGCGGCGCTGAAACGCGGCCACCTGCGTGGCGCTTATGTATTAGAAATATGATTTAAATCAGGTATTAATGGATTTTTATTAATGCAACACATCATTCACTGCCCACCGCAATCGTCAGCGCAGTCGTGGCAGACAGCGAATTCGTGATCAGGCACACGTCCTCGGCCTTGTGCAGCAGGCGCTCGCCCTTGCCCTGATCGCCGCCGGCGGGCAGATCCAGCTCGGCGCTCAGCTCGAAATGCGTGAAACGCATCCTGCCGTCCACCTTGTCCAGGGTCCCGGTGACGCCGCACCTCAGGCCCGACCAGGACAGTTTCGACGCTCTCGCAATCGCCACGAACGACAGTATGAAACAGTCGGCGACGGCCGCCACCAGCAGCGTCTCGGGAGACCAGCGATCTCCCGGGCCGCCGAATTCCGCCGGCGCTGCGGAGACGATCTCATCCAGTCCCGGACTCGTCAGCGAGACGTTTCCGCCCGGCGCCGATTCCGCGCGGACCGTGTAATGATGGGGTAGGTCATGCACTGGCTGTCTCCTTTCAGCAAAGAATCGGACGGTATAATTCCGCACCTGGCCTGGCAAACGGTAGTGAGCGCGACACCTCACGCCGACGAATCCGACCCCATGTCCGAAATCCTGCAATGCTTTCGCTGCGGTACGTCGCTGGAAAAGCTCACGCCGCCCCTGTCGCAGCGCGACATGTGTCCCGAGTGCTCGGTGCACCTGCACGTTTGTGCGATGTGCGTCAACTACGATCCCGGGGTGCCCAAGGCGTGCCGCGAGGACGACGCGGAGGAGGTTCACGACAAGGAAAAGATGAACTTCTGCGCCTGGTTCGCGCCGAGTCCCGATGCGTTCGACCCGGCGCGCGCCGCCGCGGCCGACAAGGCCCGGTCGGAGCTCGGAGCGCTGTTCGGCGAGCCGGTCGAGTGCGACGCGGGCGAAGACCCGCTGCGGGACGCGGCCGAGAAACTGTTCAAATGAGTGGTCCATGACGGTTTCCCGGCGACAGTTCCTGCGCTTCTCCGGCGCTGCGGCGGCGGTGCCGCTGGCCGCATGCGACGGTGTCGACGTAGTGCCCGATCCCGACGTACCGCGCAGCGGCTTCGACGACGAGGCCACCGCTGAATCAGTCACCGAGGGTATCGACCTGAAGGGCAAGATCGCGGTCGTAACCGGCTGCAACTCCGGCATCGGCTACGAGACGATGCGCGCGCTGGCGCTGCGCGGCGCCTACGTCATCGGCACCGGGCGCACGCTGGAAAAAGCGCAGGCAGCGTGTGCGAGCGTCCGCGGCGTCACTTCGCCTGTGCAGCTCGAGCTGTCCGATTTCGATTCGGTCGTCGCCTGCGCCGAGACGATCCGGTCGCTGAATTCGCCGATCGACATCCTGGTCTGCAACGCGGGCATGCGCGGCGGCGAGCGCGAACTCGTCGACGGCATCGAGAAACACTTCGTCGTCAATCACCTCGGTCATTTCGTGCTGGTCAACCGCCTGCTCGACCGCCTGTTCTTTTCCTGGCAGGGACGCATCGTCGTTGTCGCGAGCCGCGCGGCGTATCGCGACGCGCCGGCAGCGGGGATCCGTTTCGACGACCTCGCCTTCGCCGACGGTTACGACGTCGGCACGGCCTACGCGCACTCCAAGCTGGCCAACGTGCTGTTCTCGCTGGAACTGGCGCGACTGCTGAAGGGCACGCGCATCACCTCGAACGCGCTGCATCCGGGCGTCATCGCAACCAACATCACGCGCGAGCTGCCGGCGATCGTGCGTGGCGCATTCCGCGTGCTCACGGCCGTCAGCGGCAAGACCGTCGAGGAGGGTGCCGCAACCAGCTGCTACGTGGCGACCAGTCCGCTGCTCGGCAGTACGAGCGGCGCCTACTTCGAGGACTGCAACGCAGTCCGTGTTACCGGTGGCGGCCACATGCACGATGCCGCGCAGGCATCTGCGCTGTGGCTCAGGTCGGAGGAGCTGACCCGGGACTGGCTGGTCACGCACGAACGGCCGGACTGGTCGGAGTTCGAACAGGGCATTCGCGGCAACCGGCAACGCGCAGAGCCGGCGGACCCGCAGTAAATGGGCGAGCGGGCACTGGTCATGCTGTCCGGCGGGCAGGACTCGACGACCTGCCTGTACTGGGCGCTCGAACGCTTCGGCGCCGGGCAGGTCGACGCCGTGACCTTCGACTACGGCCAGAGACACCGCATCGAACTCGACTGCGCCGCGGAGGTTGCCCGGCATGCCGGCGTGGCGCAAACGGTTCTGCCGATCGACACCTTCGCCGCACTCGGCGGCAACGCACTGACCGATCCCGCCGTCGACGTGGCCGACGCGCCGCCAGGAGAACTGCCGGCAACGTTCGTACCCGGACGCAACATCGTGTTCCTGACCTGTGCCGCGGCACTCGCATGGCAGCGGGGCGTCACGCACCTCGTCGCGGGTGTGGCGCAGACGGACTACTCCGGCTACCCGGATTGTCGCCAGGAAACGATCGACAGTCTCGAGACGACGCTGCGCCTGGGGATGGAGCGTGAATTCACGATCCACACGCCACTGATGAACCGGTCGAAAAAGGACACCGTGCTGCTTGCTGCCGAAGTCGGCGCGCTGGAGGCAATGCGCCTGACACACACATGCTATAACGGCGCCAGGCCGCCCTGCGGTGACTGCGCCGCGTGCCGGCTGCGGGCGAAAGGCTTCGAAGAGGCGGGTATTGCCGATCCGCTGTTGTCGACATGACCTACTCAGTCAAGGAGATCTACTACACGCTGCAGGGTGAGGGCGCGCAGACCGGGCGACCCGCAGTGTTCCTGCGCTTTACCGGCTGTAACCTGTGGTCGGGGCGCGAAACGCACCGGGCTTCGGCGGTCTGCCGATTCTGCGACACGGACTTCGTCGGCAGCGACGGCCCGGGTGGTGGCAAGTTCGCGTCCGCGACGGCGCTCGCGGATGCCGTGCGCCGCGCCTGGCCGGAATCGATGTCCGCGCGCCGGCCATACGTCGTCTGTACCGGCGGCGAGCCGCTGCTGCAGCTCGACGCGCACCTGATCGATGCACTTCACCAGGCCGGGTTCGAGATCGGCGTCGAAACGAACGGCACGCTGCCGGCGCCGGACGGCATCGACTGGCTCTGCGTCAGCCCGAAAGCGAACGCCGAGGTCGTGCAGCGGCAAGGAGACGAGCTGAAACTGGTGTTTCCCCAGGATGAGCCGGAGGCGCAGCCAGAACGATTCGCAGACCTGTCGTTCAGGCATTTCTACCTGCAGCCGAAGGACGACGATGCGCTCGCGGACAATACGCGCGCAAGCATCGCCTACTGTCTTGCGAACCCGCACTGGAAGCTGTCACTGCAGACGCACAAGCTGATAGGAATAGACTGAATTGCAGATCAACCACCGCATCATGAGCTGGGTATTCGCGATCGCCGTCGGGCTGTCGATTTCGTTCTGCAGCTACACGCGCATTACCGATCCCGAGCCTGCAGAGCGTCGTGCGCTGGAGGAACGCGTCGTAATGGCAGTCCGCGATGTCGTGACCGGCTACGTCGGCACGGACGCCGTCGCCGAGTTCGTCGACCCGGTGGCGCCGAAACGCGCCGTCGGCAAGACCTACATCTTTCCCGCCGCCGGCGGCTGGGAAGTATCGGGCTATTACCGTCGCAGCGACACGCTCGGCTGGCATCCGTACCTGGCGCGGCTCGACGCCGACGCCGGGCTGCAAAGCCTGTCGGTCAGCGGCAGCGACCCGGTGCTGGCCGCGCGCGCGGCAGCGGACCCGCGCCTCGTCGTCGGCGCTCCGGCAGACGGACCGGCGAGCGGATCCGCATCGCCAAACCAGTAAACGATTTTCGCCCCCCGGGCATCTGAGATAACAAACAGCTCGAATCCGCCGCGTCAGCGGCCCGGGGGCCCACACTGAAAATCGCCGATACGTCAGCCCAGGACGTGCAGATCGCACCGCCGAGCCGGCGGCGCCGACAGCTGGTCGGGGGCACGGCCCTGCTGGTCGTGCTGGTGCTCGCATGGGTCGCGGTGCCGGCCGTGAATCGCTGGGCCACAGCGACCGTGACAGTACCGCTCGAGCGCCTTCGCATCGCCACCGTGACCCGCGGCGACCTGGTGCGTGACGTCTCGGTACAGGGCCGCGTCGTCGCCGCCGTCAGCCCGACGCTGTATGCGACCTCGCCCGGCACGATCACGCTGCACGTCGAGGCCGGTTCGACGGTCGAGGAAGGCCAGGTGCTGGCAGCGATCGACAGCCCGGAACTGGCCAACGAACTCAAGCAGGCCGAAGCGACGCGCCAGCAACTCGCAGTGCAGCTCGAGCGCCAGCGCATCGAACTGCGCCAGCAGGCGCTGGAAAAACGCAAGGCCGCCGACCTCGCCGAGGTCGCGCTGATCGCCGCCAAGCGGGAAAAACGCCGCGCCGACCAGGCAAACGAAAAAGGCGTCATTTCGGTCATCGACTTCGAAAAGGCGCAGGACGACCTGCGCAACGCGGAGCTGGCCTACGAACACGCGCGTGCCGACGCAGACCTGTTCGACGAGCGGCTGGAGTTCGAGGTGCGCGCCCGCCAGTACGAACTCGAGCGGCAGGTGCTGCTGGTCGAGGACCTCGAGCGGCGCGTCTCGGCGCTTTCGATCGTGTCGCCGGTGAACGGCGTCGTCGGCGACCTGCTGGTCGACCAGAAAGCGGCGGTAACGCGCGACACGCCGGTGATGGCGGTCGTCGACCTGACCCGTTTCGAAGTCGAGGCCGAGGTTCCCGAAAGCTATGCAGACGACCTCGGGCTCGGTATGCAGGCGGAGATCCTGGTCGGTGGCGAAGGCTACACCGGCGAACTGGTCGCGGTGTCGCCCGAGATCGTCAACAACCAGGTCACCAGCCGCATCCGCTTCACCG
>CALKYK010000229.1 GCA_938003715.1 uncultured Gammaproteobacteria bacterium | reverse complement strand
GCAGCGCATCGGCTCCGACGTAGCGGGTGATGCGGCCGACGCCGCGGGCACGCTTGTAGATCGTCGCAACGTTGTGGCGGCGCTCGAATGACAGGTCCATGCGACCCTGGCTGACCGCCTGGCCCCAGGCGCGAAAGACGTCGAAGTCGCAGGCATATTTCATCTGGTCGACCTGGTGCGCGCCCGGCGGGCGACCGCCGATTTCACCGAACACGACCTCGCCGTCGGCCTTGCGGTACCACTCCATGTGCGTGAAGCCGGTGTCGAAGCCGAGCGCATCGATCACCTCGTAGCCCATCTTCACGCCGCCGGCCAGCGACTCGTCGTCGACGTCGCGCAGCGCAATCACCTGCGGGCTGATCCATTCGTTCGAACGTGCGATCAGCGGCCGCGGCCGGTACCAGGCGATGTTGTAGTAGACGATTTCGCCGCCGACCGTGATCGTATCGAACGTGTACTCCTCGCCGTCGACAAATTCCTCGACGCTGACGGTCGGCACGTGCCGCAGGCGTGGCAGCACGGCACGCAGTTCGTCGGCGTCGTCGACGCGGTAGGTGTCGGCGGAGCCGGCGCCCGCGATCGGCTTCAGGATCACCGGGAAACCGATGTCCTCGACTGCCTCGAAACAGCCGGCGACGCTGTCGACGGCGACGTGCTTCGGCGTCCGAATGCCGGCTTCGTCGAGCGCGACCTTCATGGCCTCCTTGTCGCGGAAGCGTCGCGCCTGCTCGATGCTCAGACCGTCGACACCAAAGTGCTGCCTGAGCTCGGCGGCGAGCATGATGCCCGGCTCCCACAGGCACTCGATGCGATCGAGCTCGCGGCCCTTGAGCTTCTCGCGCAGCTCTGCGCCGACGCGCTCGCTATCCCAGAGCGAGCGCACCTGGATGTAGTCCGACAGCGAGCGGCGCACCATCTCCGGCAGCGACGACAGCGGCTGGTCACCCACGCCGTAGACGCGTGCGCCGCACTCGGCGAGCCCGCGCGTGAATTCCGGCATATCGGCGGGATAGCCGGGTGAAATCAGGAGGACGTGCAAGCTCGAATCCCTGGACTCTTTCTCAGTTCTTATCTTTGTGCCGCGTTAGAATAGCACTTTCCCGGGCGATCCCGACGAGCGCTACTTGGCCAGACAAGAAAAACTAAAAATCTGCCTTGCCACTGCCGAACTGACCCCATTCGCCAAGACGGGCGGACTCGCCGACGTGTCCGCGGCACTCTCGGCCTACCTGCACCGGGAGGGCCACGACGTCAGGGTATTGATGCCGCTGTATTCGCGCATTGCGCAAACGACCGACGGCATCGTGCCGGTGCGCGAGCTGCAGAACCTGTCCATGCGCATCGGCGGCAACACGGTTCGCTACTCCATCGATGCCGTGGAGCTGCCCGGCACGAAGCTGCCGGTCTACCTGCTTAACTGCCCCGCCGCGTACGGACGCGACGGCATCTACACGCAGGACGAGGACGAACACCTGCGATTCGTGCTGCTCGCACGCGCGGCGATCGAGATGTGCCAGAAGACGGGCTTTGCGCCGGACGTTTTTCACGCGCACGACTGGCACGCCGCGCTGGCGCCGCTGTACCTGAAATCGGTGTACGCCTGGGACCGGCTGTTCGCGAAGACGCGTTCGGTGCTGACGATTCACAACATCGGCTACCAGGGCATGTTTCCGGCCGCGATACTGCCGCAGCTCGACCTCAAGGGTGCGGAGCATCACCTGCACCAGGACGATCTCAAAAACGGCATCATCAATTTCCTGAAAACCGGCGTGCTGTATGCCGACGTCGTGACGACGGTCAGCCCCACCTATGCGCGCGAGATCCAGGGCAGCGAATACGGCATGGGACTCGACGCGCTGTTGAGAGAGCGCGGCGGCAGCGTCATCGGCATCCTGAACGGCGTCGACTACGACGAATGGAATCCCGAGATCGATCCGCTGATTCCCGCCAACTATTCCCGGCAGGACCTGTCCGGGAAAGCAAAATGCAAGCAGGCGCTGATGCAGGACCTCGGGCTGCAGGGCGGGCTCGAGCGGCCGGTGATCGGCATCGTCAGCCGCCTCGTCGGGCAAAAAGGTTTCGAACTCGTCGAGCGCGTGGCACCGCACCTGCTGCTGCAGCGCAAGTTTTCGCTGGCGATACTCGGCAGCGGCGAGTCTCGCTACGAGCGCTTTTTCACCGCGCTGCAGCAGAAGTTTCGCGACCGCGTCTGCTACTACCGCGGCTACAACAACAAGCTGGCGCACTGGATCGAGGCCGGCGCCGACATGTTCCTGATGCCGTCGCTGTACGAACCCTGCGGCCTGAACCAGATGTACAGCCTGAAGTACGGCACGGTGCCGATCGTGCGCGAGACCGGCGGGCTCGCCGATTCGGTCGAGCAGGTCGATCCCAAAGCGCGCACCGGCACCGGCATCCTGTTCCGCGACTACGACGCCACCGGACTGTCGTGGGCGATAAACACCGCACTCGACCTCTATGCAGACCGCGAGTTGTGGCGGACAATCGTCGACAACGGCATGCGGCGCGACTTTTCCTGGCAGCGGCAGGGCGCAATGTATGTCGACCTGTTCCGGCGTTTGACGAGCCATTGAATGAACATCATTTTCATCGAACCTTCGTTCCCCTATAACCAGCGCGAGTTCGTGCGCGGCCTGCACGCCGCCGGCGCGAACGTGATCGGCATCGGCGAGCGGCCGGCGGAGCACCTGTCCGGCGAGCTGAAACACTGGCTGGCCGACTACATCCAGGTGCGCTCGGTCGTGCACGAGCCGTCGCTACTGAAGGCGGTCAAGCTCGCGCAGAGCAAGGCCTGGATCGACCGGCTCGAGGCCACGGTCGAGGCGCACATCATGCCGGCCGCCGTCGTCCGCGAGCAGACCGGCATCCCCGGCACCTCGACCGAAACCGCGTTCCTGTGCCGCGACAAGCCGGCGATGAAGGAAGCGCTGCGCAAGAACGGCATTCCCTGTGCACAGTCGACGCGGGCGAAAACGCCGCAGGACGCGCGCGACTTCGCGGCCGCGGTCGGCTACCCGCTGATCATCAAGCCGCCGGCAGGCGCCGGCGCATCCGGCACCTATCGCGTCAGGGACGAGGCGGCGCTCGAGCGCGTCATCCGCGAATGCGGGCTTGGCGACGGACACGCGGTCGCGGTCGAGGAGTTCATCGAGGGTCACGAAGGCTACATCGACACGCTCACGATCGACGGTAAAGTCGCGCACGAGTTCATCACCCACTACTACCCGAACGTGCTCGAGGCGATGCGCGAACGCTGGATCTCGCCGCAGATGGTGACCACGAATCGGATCAACGAGCCGGGTTACGAGGAAGTGCGCGAGATGACGCGCAAGGTCATCCGTATTCTCGACATCGGCACCTCGGCGACGCACATGGAGTGGTTCTTCGGGCCGAAAGGGCTCAAGTTTTCGGAGATCGGCTGCCGCCCGCCCGGCGTCGGCCAGTGGGACGTTTACAACGCCGCGAACGAGTTCGACCTGTACTACGAATGGGCGTCGGCGCTGGTGCACGGACGCATCGCGTCGAAGCCGTCGCGGCGCTATTCGGCCGGCATGATCGCGTTGCGCCCCGAGCGCGATGGCCGCATCACGGGCTACTCCGGCGTCGACGAGATCGGCCAGCGCTACGGCGACTGCATCGTCGCCGCCCATCTGCCCGACCCGGGGACGCCGACGCAGCCGGTCGAAGGTGGCTACATGGCGAACGCCTGGATGCGCGTCCGGCATCCGGACTACGACGAATTGCGCAGGATCCTGAACGAGATCGGCGAAACCGTTCACGTGCACGCCGCGTAGTCGACACACTGCGATGAACGACGAAGCCGCACGATTCGAGGCACTGAAAAAGCGCCTGCTGCCGATCTGGGAAGCACTGCAGCGCGATCCCCGGTTCGAGCACACGTCGGTGATCGTGCCGTCGCTGTCGGTGAACCAGGAGGAGCTGTCCAAGGTCGTCGGCGCGGCCTACTACGAAGAGCGGCTGCTGTTCGCGCTAATCCGGCTGCGCAACCCGAACGCGCGCCTCGTTTATCTGACCAGCCAGCCGGTGCACCCGGACATCGTCGATTACTATCTGCATCTTCTCGACGGCGTGCCGATACGCCACGCGCGGCAGCGGCTGCACATGCTCTCGGTGCAGGATTCGGGGCTGCGGCCACTGACGGAGAAAGTCCTCGAGCGACCGCGACTGATCGAGCGCCTGCGGCGGCTGGTCGACGATACGGAACACGCGTACCTGACCTGCTACAACTCGACGCCGCTCGAGCGGCGGCTGGCGCTGGCGCTGGACCTGCCGCTGAACGGTCTCGACCCCGCGCTACTCCACCACGGCACGAAGTCCGGCAACCGCAAGATCTTCGCTGAAGCGGGCGTGCAGTACCCGGCCGGCTTCGAGGATCTCGAAGACGAATCGCAGATCGTCGATGCGCTGGTCGAACTCGGGCGTCTGCGGCCCGGCGCGCCGCGCGCCGTCGTGAAGCTGAACGAGGGCTTCGGCGGCGAAGGCAACGGGCTGTTCACGTACCCGGAACAGCGCGACGATCGCAGCGCCGTCGAGGCCGCGCTGCGAAAACTCGCGTGGACCTCGCCAGCGGAGACATACGACTCCTTCATGCGCAAGTTCCGCGACATGGGCGGCATCGTCGAGGAATTCATCGTCGCGAAGGAATCACGCTCGCCCAGCGTGCAGATGCGAATTCACCCGAACGGCGAACACGCGCTGGTATCGACGCACGAGCAGGTGCTCGGCGGCGCAACCGGGCAGTCGTATCTCGGCTGCCGATTCCCGGCGCAGGACGACTGCCGCCTCGCCATCCAGGTCGAGGCGGAGAAAGTCGCGGCGGTACTCAGCGGCGAGGGCGTCGTCGGCCGCTTCGCCGTGGACTTTTTCGTCTGTCGCGACGAGGCCGGCCACTGGCAGTCGTATGCCATCGAGATCAACTTGCGCATGGGCGGCACGACGCCACCATTTCATGCGCTGGAGTTCCTGACCGGCGGCCGCCTCGAATCGGACAGCGGGCTGTTTCGCGCGCTTACAGGGCAGACGAAGTTTTACAGCGCCACCGACAACCTGAAGTCACCGGCCTATCGTGGCCTGATGCCGGAGGACCTGTTCGAGATCATTTCGCGGCGCGGCCTGAACTACCGGCATGCAACCGGGACCGGCGTGCTGTTTTAC